>JBEILF010000028.1:0-23402 GCA_040379385.1 Burkholderiales bacterium
CATTGGCCTGGTCAGCGACTAACCAAACTCGGTCGTCCGCTAATCTCACTGCGATCACCGCAATTTCTGCCAAGCGGGCGCGGGTGCACCGACCTGGCTTTTGCGGAATTGCGCTAGCGTCCAGCAGGCGCGGCAATACATCCGCGATTCCTTTGCCTTGTAGTTCAACGACTAAGTACCCTGCCGATAGATCTAACGCGTAGGCAAGCGCGTTTTGGGCTGCCGGTAGCGCTGCCAGACAATCATCGGCAACCTTATCCGATGATGTAATCAGTAGATATTCGGTCGGACTACGCCACAAGAGGAATGGATCATTGCCTTCGAACTGGCCCGCCGTAGGAACTTGTGGCGCATTTTCGTCTGCCAAAACCTTCTGCACTGCATTCTCACGATCAGGCAAATGACGAATGGAGACCACTCGCTGCGGTTCAACAATGGAAATCTGGCAATTGTCAGTAGCACGCGGCAGGAGTTGCGCGACTCCACTCAATTGAACTCGCGATGACACGCTAAGATCTTCAGCCTTCAAGCCGCCCTCCCTTCGGGTCAAAGAACGGCGTTTTGACGACCTCCGCCTGTAATGTACGGCCAAGGTGGTACAAAGTAACGGTCTCACCGATCCGCGCGAAGCCGCGCTTGAGCATCGCCAGCGCCACGGGCATTCCAAGGACACCGCTATAAGCGCTGGACGTAACGAAGCCGTCGATGGGAGCTGGTGGGGTTTTCGTGACAATGTGCGCTCCAGTCGGCAATCGGGACGTCCGATCTACCGGCAGCAACCCGACCAGTTGCATACGATCAGCATCAAGAGCCACCGGTCTTAACAATGATCGTCGACCTACAAAATTCGCGGCCTTCTTTGCAATTCCGCGGTCCATTCCGACATCGCCAGGCAGCGTCGTTCCATCAGTATCTGCACCCAGATGCAAGAAACCTTTCTCTGTTCGCAAAACCATTAACGCTTCAATGCCATAGGGCTTTGCGTCGAACTCGCGGCCCACTTCGCTAAGGCGTTGCAACAAGGACTGTGTGTGCAGAGCGGGAAGATTAATTTCATACCCCAGCTCGCCGCTAAAGCTCGCGCGCATCACTCGTATCTTGACCCCACCGTACGCCACCTCACGCATCGTCATGTGTTTCATATTTGGCGGGGCAAGTGATTCGTCGAAGCCAGCGGCCGCAAGAAGCTTCCAAGCTTTTGGGCCGGAAACGGTTACGTTGCCCCAACTCGATGTGACAGGCGTGATGAGCACGCGATGATTGACGTATTCGCACTGTTGCCATTCCTCAAAGGCCAATGCGACGCGATCCACACCACCTGACGTGGTGTTAATCCAGAAATGCTGCTCACCGAGCCGCGCGACGATGCCATCGTCAAAAATCACGCCATCTTCGCGCAGCAGCAAGCCGTAGCGCGCTTGCCCAATCGCAAGCGTTGACATGGTGCCGACATACATTAGGTCGAGAAACGCCGCCGCATCAGGGCCATAGATTTCGATCTTGCCGAGCGGCGAGCCTTCAAGAATCCCGACGTGTGTCCGCACATGCAGCGCTTCGCGTTCTGCCGCGGGGATAACTTCCTCGCTGTTTTGGCAATACGCTGCCGGCCGCAGCCAGCCGCCAAATTCCTCGAATAGACCACCGTGTGTTTCGTGCCAGGCGTGGCCCGGCATGCGTTTGAGCGGCCGATAACGTTCGCCGGTTCGTCCTGCGGCCAAGGCGTTAAGCGTGACGGGTTTGACCGGAGGTCGAAACTTCGTGGTACCAACTTCGGCGGGCTTGCGCTCGGTCAGTTCACCCATCAACACCAGCGCATTGATATTGCTGGTTTTACCCTGGTCCGTTGCCATTCCCATGGTGGTGTAACGCTTGAGGTGTTCGACGGAACGATAGTTCTCGCGTGCGGCGAGCTCGACGTCATCGGCGGATACATCGTTTTGCAGATCGACAAATATTTTGCCGGGGCGACGACCGAGCGTCGCCAGGGCGGCAAGTGTTGGTGTGTTTCTTGCTGGCACAATACCGAGGCCGCCGACTGGGGCCGACATTGCGTTTCCACGACCAATCACATCGGCGTGCTCTAGGGCGAGTTCAAGTTCGAATGCACCTGCACATGCCCCAACCGATTCGATACCCTTAAGCGGCAGGTCAGGTACAAACATCGACGCGTCGTCATTCCAGCGTAGTTTGCCGCCCGCCATTGAGTACAAATTTACCGCCGGGGTCCAACCACCCGCACTTGCGACGCAGTCGGCGGCGATGGCTTGTGCATCGCCCCCTCGATTTGCGGCGACAGTAACTCTATTGATCGCACGTGATCCACTCACGGCCACGATACTGCTGCCAAGAAAGACCTTAACTCCCATCGGTGCCGCCCGCCCGATCGTCTCTCGGGAATCAACAATGGCAGCCACCTCAATGCCCGCGGCATTCAGTGACGCCGCCACATCGTAGCCACTGTCGCAGGCGGTCGAGACTACGATACGTTTGCCGCATGCAACACCAAAATGTGTTGCGTAGCGCTCAACTGCACTGGCGAGCATGACGCCCGGTCGATCATTGTCGGGGAACAACATTGGTCTCTCGATCGCGCCGGTGGCGAGGATGATGCGCTCGGCGCGAATCTTCCACAGCCGCTCGCGTACGGTGCCATCGTCGACGGTTTCCAGTGCCACTGCCAACTGATGATCGTAGAGTCCTAGCACCGTACAATTCACGCGCAACGACACTCCCGCGGCGGCGACCTGGCGGGTCAATTCATCCAGCCGCTGCTGTGAGTTTGCTTCGCCACGCAGCGACTGGCTCTCCAGCCAGCCTCCAGCGTGTGGGCCGCTCTCCAGCAATAGAACCTGCCGGCCGCTCTGTGCAGCGGACATCGCTGCCTGCATTCCCGCCGCGCCTGCGCCGATAACGAGCACTTCCACTTGCTGTGAAACTTCGTCGTAGCGGTCAGGGTCCGGACCATCAGCGGCAGCGCCAAGACCGGCCATGCGACGGATGGCAGGCTCAAACAAATGCCAATCCGGCCACATAAACGTCTTGTAATAAAAACCGGCCGGCATCAGCGCCGCGAACTTGTTATTGATGGCCGCAAGATCCAAGCCAAGGCTAGGCCAAGCGTTGCCCGTTTTCGCGGTCATTCCGTCGGCAGCGGCGATATCGGTGGCACGTGTGTTTGGCGTGCGGTAACGCCCGACGCCAATATCTACAAGACCAGTTGGCTCTTCGAGACCGCAACTGAAAATGCCGCGCGGTCGATGCAGCTTAAAACTGCGTCCAATATGACCAATGCCTTGCCCGAGTAACGCGGAGGCAACAGTGTCGCCGGCAAAACCTTTGACATCTACGCCATTGAAGTCAAATCGTAGCGCGCGCGAGCGATCAATCCATGCGCCATGTGGTGCCGCCAGTCGATAGCCGCTCATGGGTCAACTGCGCGTGGTTGCGCCTCGGTGATGCCGTAAACGGCGCTTACCTCGTGCGTGACCGTATCGCGAACGATGTTGAACCACTGGCCGCAACCAAATGTGTGACGCCAGCGCTCGGCGTGAAGTCCCTTCGGATTCTCGCGAAAAAAAAGGTAGTTTCCCCACACCTCGTCACTGCAGTCGATCAGGGGGCGCACGATCGCCGTGGTACCACCGCAGTGAAACTCATTTTCTGGGCGTCGCCCACACCATGGGCACTGCAGTTCCATCATTCTTGTCGCGCTCCTTAGTGGGCGATGCCGGAAGCCGCCGCTTCATCGATCAAACGTCCGGTGTGAAAACGGGAGAGTTGAAACGGCTCGGCGAGTTCATGATTTTGTCCGGTCGCCAGCACATGCGCGAGGGTCCATCCACCAACCGGGATGGCTTTGAAGCCGCCCGTGCCCCAGCCACAATTGATGTACAAGCCGGGAATCGGGGTGGCACCGATGATGGGACTCGAATCCTGGACGACGTCAACAATGCCCGCCCAATGACGCAGCATCCGCAGACGGCCTAAAGAGGGGAATGCCTCGACGGTCGCCGCGATGACCTGCTGATTGACCGCAAAACTGCCACGCTGCGCATACGACGGAAAATGATCGAGTGCACCGCCGATCACCACCTCACCTTTGTCGGACTGGCTCCAGTAGGCGCCAAGGGCTGGCGAAAGTGTCACTGCCTTCAACACCGGCTTGACCGGTTCACTCACCATCGCTTGCAAAGCATAACTTGTCACCGGCAGCGCAAATCCCGCGCGATTCGCCAACACCGACGAGTGACCGGCGACCGCCATGGCTACGCGGTCGGCGCGAATTTCGCCGCGGTTGGTCTTGACACCAACGATCCGACCATCTTGCTTAATGAAATCTTGCACTGAACACTTTTGCACGATGTCGACACCGAGTGCCGAGGCTGCACGCGCGTACCCCCAAGCGACAGCGTCGTGTCGCGCAGATCCCGCGCGCCGCTGGGTGAAGCCGCCAAGAATTGGGTACCGCGCCCTGCTGCTAATGTCGAGACGCGGCTCGCATTCTTGGACCTGGCGCGCGTTGAGCATCTCAGCGTCGATACCATTGCATAACATCGCATTGGTCCAGCGTTCCTGGGCGTCGAGGTCGTGGCGAGAATGCGCCAGAGTGATAATTCCGCGCTGGCTAAACATCACATTGAAGTTGATATCTTTGGACAGCGTTTCGTAACGCTGAACAGAAAAATCGTATAGCCGAGCGCTTTCAGGATAGAGGTAATTCGAACGCACCACGGTCGTATTACGTCCCGTATTGCCACCACCGATCCAACCTGCCTCGATGACTGCAACATTGGTGATGCCGTGATTTTTTGCGAGGTAATACGCAGTGGCTAAGCCATGGCCACCGCCGCCGATGACAATCACATCGTATCGCGGCTTTGGGTCCGCATCTTGCCAAGCTGGTGCCCAGTCTTTGTGGCCACCGAGAGCCGAGCCAAGCAAGTTTCCAGCGGAGTAGCGATTGCGCATTTTCTGATCGATTTTCTGTTGCGGTCAGGGCGCCTCCGCCGCTGGAGATGCAAAGGTTGTGGTTGAGTAAGAAGACTAACGAGCC
Source organism: Burkholderiales bacterium (assembly GCA_040379385.1). Lineage (GTDB taxonomy): Bacteria > Pseudomonadota > Gammaproteobacteria > Burkholderiales > Usitatibacteraceae > UKL13-2. The sequence goes on from JBEILF010000028.1 coordinate 5,054, forward strand.
GAATTGCAAATTCAAAGCGGCTCGCTGGATTAAATCAGAACCATGCTGGTACTGCCTAGGCCAAAAAGCCGCTGCGACCTTCTATGGATCGCTGTGTCGACTTGCCGTAATTGACCGCAGGCGCGCTAGAACCGGTAACGCAAATCAACCCCCGTCGTGCGTGGCGCTCCATAAACATCAAACTGACCGATTGTAACTGCGGTATTGGAGGTAGTCTTATAGGTGGTGTTGGAAATGTTTTTTGACCATAACGCGATCGACGCGTTTCGACCGGGAAGGTCCCACTGGAGGCGCACGTTTGTCAGGCCGTAACTTCCCTGATTGTTCTTGGGATCGCTGAATTGATTAAGGGCAACTTTGTCTTGATAAACGTATTCCAACCGCGGCGTCAGTGCCCCTAGGCCGTCAAGGGAGAACCGGTATTGCGCCATGAACGACGCTTGTTGTCGTGGTGATCGCGGAACATCGAGTCCCTGTAGATTAACTGGCAAGTTGGTCGCGGTATTGGTGACCACAAGACTGTTTGTAAACTTTGCATTGAGGAATGCGAGTGATGCGGTCACCAGTGCAGCCGACGATGGCCGCCAAGCCAATTCGATCTCCCCGCCTTTGTTGCGCGCATTCGGGGTGATGACGTCGGAAGTTGCTGCCGTGCCGCCCAAGACGAAATTACCCACTTGAACGATCTGCAGCTTTTTATAGTCATAGTCGAACGCCGCAACGTTCAGCGTGAGTCGACCGCCGTCAAAGGAGGATTTCACCCCTACCTCAACCGCATTCAGTTCTTCAGGGTCGAACGGGATAAAGGGTGTGGTAGTCGGGAAGCCGCCACTCTTGTAACCCTTGGAAACCGAGGTGTAAAGCAAGACGTCGTCGCTTGGCTTGTATTCAAGCCCGAATTTCGGCGTGGTACCGGAAAATTTCTTGCTCGATGCCGTCACGGCGCGCGGCACGCCGCCCAATTGTGCCGCGAGTGTCTTCACGTCTTCCGTTTTGCGCAAACCTAAACTTGCGCTGAAACGATCCGTAAATCTATAGTTGGCTTGCGCGAATATTGCTTTCGCCTTCGTTCCGATTTGCTGCGCCTGTTCAGGGGTAGGTGTCCCATTGACAATCGATATCTGCGCTTGCGCCGCGTCCTCCTTCAAGTAATAGAGGCCACCGAGCCAAGTCAACGGGCCGCCACCTCTCGAAAGAAGCTGAAGTTCTTGGCTAAAGGTATCCGAGTTGGTATAGAAGCGGTTTGTGTTGGCAACGACGGCGGTGCCGTCGACCTCAAGTAATCGCGGCAGTGACGATTTTTGATATGCTGAAATAGATTTGAGGGTCACGTCATCGAGGTTCCAAACGACGGTTGCTGTGGAGCTTTGATCCTTAAGCACGCTAGTGGGATCGACATCGGAAGTAAATCGGAATGGATCCGGTGTATCAACGGCGCCACGTGCGATCAACCCCGCTGCGGGGAACGGATTACGCAGCGGGAACAAGCCGAAGGCCTTGTCCTCAAAGTAGTGACCAGAAAGCGTAATCGTCAGATCTTTTGTAGGTGTGAACTCTAGCGCGCCGCGTGCTCCTACCGAATCGCCGTCACGCTTTCGGCTACCTCTCGTAATGTTAAACGAGTAATTGTCGCGTTCAGATTTCATCACGCTGATGCGTCCACGAACATTCTCGTCCAAGGGTCCGCTGACGCTCGCGCGAGTGCTGAACAACCCGTAGTCGCCAAAAGACGCATCCACCGACGCCTCGAATTCTTTGGTTGGGCGCTTGGAAGTGATGCTCACGGCACCACCGGTTGCGTTGCGGCCAAATTGCGTGCCCTGCGGGCCGCGCAGTATCTCAATACGCTGGACGTCCAAAAAACTCTGCAGGGTCGTGGTCGCGCGTGGCATATACACGCCATCGACATAGACCGCAACGTTGACATCCAAGCCAGCGCCGACCACTTGTGTTCCGACACCACGTATCGTCAAGTTTGCAGAACCGACGGTTCCATTCTGATTTCCCACGACAAAACCCGGCACTAACGCAGAAAATCCCTGAAGATCTGTGATTCCCGACGCACGAAGCTGGCTTTCGGAGAAAGCCGTGACTGCGATTGGCGTGTCTTGAAGCTTGGACTCACGCCGCGTCGCAGTCACAACAATTTCTTCCGGTTTCTCCTCAGCTTTGGCGTCTGCCGCCAGCGCGGACACGACTGGAAGGGCAGCCAGAACACCCGCTGCCACCAAGCTTTGCGTGATGATTTTGAGGGGCATAGCCTTGACTAAATCCGCGAACGCAATGTGTTGTTTTCTCATTTGGCCAATCTCTTAGGAGGTTTCAGGTGTTGACTTTTTATCCAGCATTTTTGCAGGAAGCTAAAACGTTGTTCATCCTTTTCCACTTGCTACCGACGGAATATAGAACTCCATCCGCGGCACGTGTTTTGGGCTTGCACCGAATATTTAGGAAATCACACGGTTTGTGCAGACTGCACCGGTATGACCGGTGTGCCAGGGTTATAAACCCGTCAATTACACTTCGGTTGCTTTTCGGCGACCCTGGTGGCAAGTCCGCCCCGATAAGTTGTCTCCCGCCACAAGCGATGAAACTCGCCACCGAATGAGGTGATGCCCTTGTCTATTGCGCACCAGAATTCGGCATGCGGCTCAAGTGACGCGTCGCGCCGACTCACTGGTGCCACCAGCGCAAAGGCCTTCTGCGGCATCAAGGGGTCAGCTTTATTGATAGGCCAAACGGTCACCAGCATGGGCACGAGGTCAAACACATTCTCCGGTCCAGCGATTTTCCGGGCGTCCACGGCCGAGATATCCACGACTACACCATTTACAACATCGCTTGGCTGCGCACTGAGCTCGATCGTCGGGCCGCCGGTCGGCTTCTGTAGGCCACTGCCCGTCGGCGCAGGAACAACGAAGTCAAAAACGCGCCGCGCGCCATAAGCAACGGCTGGCTTCATGCTGCGAACTGCGGCCACGGACAATCGGCTGGCAACGAATTGAGGAACCATGTACGAGCCATAAAAAAACACCGACACCGATCGGTTGTCCCGCGTATTCGCTTCAAACCAAGGACCCACGGGTGCCCGAACAACCACGCTTCCCGTGAGCAGCGCTTTACTCGCGGTGGCCACTGCCTCTGCGTTAAGCAAAGGCGGACGCGCTGGCTCGTCTGCGGCGCTGGCACCACCTGCCGCCATAAAGACGATAGTGGCGATGAGGAGGGCCATCTTCGATGCAACAATCTGCTTAACTGAAAACATATGTAGTCACGTGCCTTCACGTTGAATATCACCCGGATTTTTAGTCGCCAACATCGCGTCTCGCTCGATGGTTCTTGAAGCCAGCCAAGTGCGCAACGCGACCCACAGAACCACCGGGATCGCCAATAGCAAGCTGTACCGAAGCGCGTCCTTGCCATAGATCGGCGTCAATGCATCACTCAACATGCCGATCGCCAATGAGCCAGCGCCGAGGCCAACGATCGCAGTGGAGAAAAGCAGGAACGAAGACGCAGTCGCCCGCAAACTCGGTGGAACGGAATTTTGCACAGAAGCCATCGCGGGGCCTTGCCCCACCGCACCGACGAAACTCGCCAAAAATGTCATGAGCCCTGCGACTTCTGGTGTCTTCGCAAGAAAAGCCGTTACGTAGATGGGGACAGTCACGAGATTCGTGAAGACGGATTGCCATAACAGCCATCGTAAACCCCGTCGCGCCAGCCAGTCACCGATGAGGCCACCAACGACCATCCCAGCCGCCATTGCGAGGCCTGCGGCTGAGCCGACGATGATGCCTGCTTGCGCTTGGGTGACGCCGAAGCTACGGATAAAATAGGAAGGCAACCAATTGCTGATACCATAACTGGTGAAAACACCAAGCGCAAGTGCAACGAGCAGATGTCGGTAGGACGGAATCAACAAGAGGCGCTTCGCTGCCTCTAGAAAGCTAGATTGGTCCGGAACAACATGGACACCGTCCGCGGCACCGCGCGGGGGTTCACGCAGGGTCAGGGCGACGAGAGCGGCGACCGCAAGCGAAGCCGCGCCGGCGAAAAACAGCGTAGCCCGCCAGCCGTACGCTTGCGCGACCCAACCGCCGAGTGCGAGAGCAAGGAAGACGCCAATCGGTGCACCAGCACTGAATAGTGCAATCGCAGAAGCACGCTTCTGCGGTGGGAAAAGATCGGAAATCATGGCGTGCGCCGCTGGCACACAGCCCGCCTCGCCGATCGCGACACCAACACGTGCCAATGCGAGTTGAAGAAAATTCTGCGCCGCAGCACCTACCGCCGTCATGGAACCCCATACCACCATGCTCCAAGTGATTATCGAACGCCGGGACGTTTTATCAGCGAGGCGCGCCAATGGAATGCCCGCCGACGCATAAAAGAGGGAGAACACGAGGCCCGTCAGCAGGCCGATCTCGGTATCGCTGAGGCCGAGATCCCTCTTTATCGGGTCGACCAACCCGGCAATGATCAATCGATCCATATAGTTGACGACTTGGATCAGAGCCATCAAAACCATGGCGTAAATCAGCGCACCGCGACTGGGAACTCTAGCACTCAAGTGCAGGGAACGAGCAGGATCACTCATTCGCAAACCTGCTCAAAGACCCGGACAAAGTTCTCGCCAAGGATGCCTTGTATTTGCTCGTCAGAGTAGCCCCGCTTGACGAGACCACGCGCAACATTGGGAAAGTCGCGATAGTCGCGCCAACCCGGCATTGTCCGCGTTGGCGAAATGTTGTCGCTCTCGCGAAAACCTAATTCTGCGGCCATCGATCCAAGTACACGTTCGAGATGGACAGTGGGTCCTTGCAGTGGCCAATCGCTGCCGATTGCTACGTGCTGCCAGCCAAATTTCTTCGCAATATAGTCGACGTGTTCAAGCATGGTTTCAACGTTTACGTTCGGATCGCTCGATAGAAAAAACGGCACTGCAACCACGCCCACCAAGCCGCCGGTGGCCGCGATCGCCGCGATGATTTCGTCAGACTTGCCGCGGGCGTGGGCGTATACGCCCGCCGCACACGTGTGATTCGCAATCACCGGGCCATTCGAAAACTTGCAGGCATCGAGTGTCGTTTGATACCCACAGTGGGAGGTATCCACGATGATGCCGTGATCATTGCAATATTTGACGACTTCTATGCCATACATGCTGAGGCCTGCGTCGACGCGTTCCGTGCAGCCGGTACCGACATAATCCATACGGTTATAGGTCAACATCAAAACGCGCAGCCCAGCCTCGTAGGCGACGCCAATCCGACGCAAGTCCGTCGGCAGACCAAATACCGGCTGGCTGTAACCGTACAAGGTATGCACGCCATCTTTTTTGCCCTGCCGCATTTGTGCGACCGTCGTCGCGACGCGCAGCCACGGCAACTTTTCCATCATGAAACGGTAGGCGTCGATACTTTGCTCAAGCACGCCTGGCGAAAAGTCACTGATTTGCATCGCGCCAACATCCACTCCGGAGAGATCAAACCATCTCTTCACCGCATCGGATTCGCCGGACATGGCAAGTTCATAGGGCAGCATAACACCGCGAGCGTGACCCTCCATCGTCAGCGGCGCATCGGCCAGTGCCTGATGCACGCGCGCCGGATCGTACTCCGCAAAAATCCGCTGCCCGCCGGGATGCTGAAAAACCATGTCGACCACAAGCGACTCATTGTGGAGCCGGCGCGCCCGCGCTTCCTGATCCGTTGTGAGACCAAAGTCAAACGACACCGGCGATTCGTCCGCCCACGCGGTAGATGGTTTCAAGTTAGCGAGCATTTTTCTGAATATCTTTTCTTGTGATTTTGTTGAGGGGGTTTGGTAGATGCGGCCTTTCGCCGGCATTGCCGAAGTCGCGCTGGGATTGTGTATCTCGTCATCGATTCAGCCTCTCACCCTTACCCAGAATGTCATGCGTTCACTATAAGGGCGCACTATCAGGACAAGTTTTGGTGTTGCAACGATTATTTAGGCGATCACACGAAGGGGATTGAGAGCCGTCCCTCAACGTTCACTGCTATTGCAGCGGCGGCGGAATGTCTACTGGCGGCGTAAGCGTTACACTGAGCGCGGCTCGATGTCGTCGGTACTCTCTCGGGGACATACCAACGTGGCTACTAAACGCCGACGCAAAACTACTCTGGTGGTCATAGCCGACTCGTTCGGCAATCTGAGAAATCGTGAGCGACGCCTCAATCAAAAAATGCTGCGCTTCACGAATCCGGCGGTCAATGCAGTATTCCGCCATGGTGACGCGAAATGTCTCTTTGAATACTGCCTTCAGCTTATTTTGGTTGGTGCCAAGCTGGTGTGCGAGTTCCGCGAACATGGGTGGCTTTCGGAACTATCGCGCCAGTCGCTCAATCACGTTATGGGCAATCTCAACATCTCGCTTCCGATTTGGCACGCTACCGCGAAGTACCGGTGTGTTCTGCATCACATCGAGCGTGTAGGCGACGAGTTCGGCAAGCCGTCCGGCATACTGCAGCACTCGCAACTCACCATCCAGTCGCGTCTTGATCGTGTCGGCGATCAGGGTAGCTGTGCGGTAATCGAATGGGAACGACGCAAGCCGCCCAGGCACGCTTGGATTCAAATGGCCTCGCGCACCGCTGCTGGCAGATCTTCTGCCTGCAGTCCGTATCGTCGCGCAAACGCAGACGCATGAAATACTGCCACGACCCCCTGTAATCTCACGCCAGCAGGAATGAAGACTGTCTTTAAACATCCGCCGGGCACGCAGGCAAGCGTAACCTCTGGTCTATTGAAAACAAGCGATGGCGCGCCTCTCTGTAATTGACGCAATTCTTCGCAACAAAAGCCGATGCTTTCATGCGGTCCTGATTACGTCCAGACAAATACGATTTCACGCCCCTTTGTTCCGACCGGCATATGTCTTGCGACCGCAGAAACGCTTCTGAAATTGAACAGGATCGGATGTGGCGACCACTGTGACGCTCATTCCAGAAAGATGTGCTGGCACCAAGAGTCATCGACTTCAGTTGACTTTCACCCAAATCAGTCCAAGCACATTGTTCGCACGGTGCACAACCGAGATATTTTTTTGCGAGGCCCACGGAATCACTTGTGTATGCAGTGGAATCACGAAGACTTCATCGTGAATCAATTTCACCGCCGAATTAATCATTTTTTGCCGCTCAACGGGATTCATTTCGCCCTCTAATTTATCGATTAGTTCGTCGAGCGCTGCGTTCTTTACCTCGCCAATATTTAATTCGCCTGCACCGTCGCTATTCCGGCTGTGAAGCATCGGCTTCAACATGAAAATTGCGTCTGAGGAGCCGCCACCCCAACCAGATAGGAACGCACTGGTATCGCGGTTTAGCATCTTGGGCATGAGATTCGTTTTACTCATCGACTCAACTTTTACATTGAGACCGACCTTCGCCCACATACCGGCAATCGCGACACAAAGTTTCTCGTCATTCACAAAACGATCATTCGGGCAATTTAGCTTGAAACCAAAGCCGTTTGGATACCCTGCCTCCTTCAATAACTGTCTGGCGCGCGCGACGTCATAAGGATGGCGCACAACGAGGTTCGATGGAACCCCCGCGCCGGCAGGGTCCGGTAGCGCAATCGCGGTCGGCTGGGATAAGCCGCGCATCACGGCAGTCTTCAAGGCATTGACGTCGATAGCCTGATACGCGGCCAACCGGACGAGACGATCTTTGAAGGGATTTTTACCTTTTACATCTGCGTACAACAGCTCGTCCCGTGCTTGATCGAAACCCAAATAGATAAAGCGAATCTCCGGGCCCTCCCACACACGGATGTCTTTATCCGCTCTGAGCGACGGTATGTCCTGCAACGGCGGGGCGAGGACGAAATCGAATTGGCCCGAACGCAATGCCGCCATGCGCGTTGAAGCGTTTTGTACCGGCCGGTACTCGATGGTTTCGACGTTTCCCTCGTAGCGGCCCGCTTTGATCCCCCACCAATCGCGATTCTTGCGGTGTGTGAGCTTCACGCCCTGCTCCCAAGAGATCAGGTGGTATGGGCCCGTGCCCATCGCGTTGCGGGTGGCGAAAGTCTCTTCTTTTTTTGAGAAATCAAGGGGCCTGGCAACCTTGTTCTTCTCGCACCACGACCTATTCATAATGTAAATGTTGGCAATGGTTTCAAGCATGGCCGGATTGGGTTGCGGCGTGGTGAATTCGACGGTGAAGTCGTCGATCTTGCGCGGGATGCCGGCTTGTGTTGCGATGACTTTGTAGGCGGTGGTAGATGCTCGCGCACGATTGAACGAGAAAACCACATCCTCGGCGGTAAATGCCGAGCCATCCTGCCATTTCACACCGCGGCGCAGTTTAAAAATCCACTTGGACGGTTCCGGATTGCTCCACGATTCAGACAGCACTGGTCCAAGCTTCATGTCCTTACCACGCTCGACAAGCCGCTCATAAACCAAGCCAGTAATCGCGATATTGAAGCCCTCGGCCGCGCTGTGCGGGTCGAGCGTAAGGGCATCCCCCTGTGAGGACCAGCGAAAGTGTTTACCTTCTACCCAAGACGGCAAAGCGATCAGACCAATCAGTAAAACGAGTTGAACTAATGATCGAGACATGGGGCTCCTGCGAAGCAATGATGAACAAAGAATTCAGAATCCTGCAAAATTTCGCTGAAGTGTATTCAAGCCAAATGGAAAGCTGGCCATCTGTGCATAAACGCGGTGCAAAAGCATGACATGAATTGCGGCGTTTACTCGGTTACAAGATATGTCCGCGCTTCGGCGGCAGGATTTTTCTAGATGAAATTCTACCTATACTGGTTTCCACTGAGCGCAAAACGCCGTCGATGATCGTCGGCGATGATGAGCATCCTCGCCCGGAATCCGATCTCGCCGCGCTCGAGAAATTGAAGCCCCTCTTCGAAGGTTTTGTGGTGACTGCCGGCAATGCATCCGGTATCAACGACGCTGCTGCCGCGTTGTTCATCGGCAGCAAGGCGGTCTCCTTGTGTATAAAACTTTTGAATGCTTAGTTCGCGGTGTCTTCTGCGTTTTTTTCCTCTGAAACCATTTTTCGAAACTGAACCAAAGCAGCATCGAAGTGCAAGGGCAGCATTGGCTTTTGTGCGGGTGTTTGCATGTTCAGATGCTGCGCTGTAATCATGTTCCGGTCTTCCTCGAAGGCTTGAACCAAAGAGTTGTAGATACTTTGAGTCACCGTTTCATCACCCAGATCGCTTTGATGGGACTGCTGAAAGAAGTAATGGGTGCTGTTTTCTGTTTCTGGCGTGAGCGTCTGACAACTGTGCAATCTGACGGCTTGACTCATGTCATCAGATGCGCTTCCAACGGGTTTACCGCCAGAGTGCATCAAAAGAGTTGCAGGTAGCAAAAACTCGTAGTCAAACCATCGATCAAGATGGGTCGTGAAGGTCCTGAAACGCTGATAAAAGGGTGGTGGTGGTACGTTTGGGATACGGCGAACTACTCGTATTCCTCGCTGACCTGGTTGATTGACTTTTTCAATGCTTGGTCTGGCTTGTGCAATGGCCGTTGAGCCGCCTAGTGTTTTTTCATGGACATAACTTAAATGTGAAAAGTCCAATAAATTGTCACAGATTAGAAGATAAGGGGTGTCGTAATGCAGATATCCAGGAATGTTTTTCCAAGCAGGGTCATTACAAGAAAAGTTGTCCGGTAAAAGAATTTCATCGGCTTTGTCTGGGTCCCCCATCCAGACAAACACCCAATTATTTTTGGAGACCACGGGGTAAGCGCGCACACAGGCCTTGGGTGGCACTTTGTCTGCACCCGGTATTTCGGTGCAAAGGCCTTGTTCATTGAACTTAAGACCGTGATAGCCGCAGCGAATGCTGTCACCTTCTCGGCGACCCGCTGAAAGAGGCGCGTGACGATGACAGCAGCGGTCTTCAAGTGCAACCAGCTTTCCAGCTTGCGTGCGATAAACAACGATAGGTTCGTTGAGAACCTTTCTCTGAAAAATGTCTGCTGATTGTGCTGGTGGCACTTCATGCTCCCAAGCAATCACATACCAACAATTTTTAACCCACATGATTGAGCCTCCTTGTCGAAAATTGACCATGTCAATCAGTTCAGTTTATTGGCATGGAAACATGCCTGTCACCTCCAACAGCGCTGGCCTACAATCCTCGAAACTCGCGTTGTAGCGCACGCTACTTGGGTCCTATTTGCTCTTTTGCGCCGGTGTTTCCAAGTCCGCTTGAAACAACACCAGCCCCTCACAGCCCCCGCCGCATCTTTCTTAATTTCGATGCGAATATCAGCAACCTTGGCAAAGAATTTTTCTTCGCTTTCGGCAAACAATTGAAACGCACCCTGCCCCGTTGCACGCGCCATAAGTTTATCTGCATCGCGGAACACCGAGCGCACAAAACCCGCCGCGAGCGGATATTCGCCAACCAGCTTACAAGTTGGGCCGTCGATAGGCTGACTTCTTTGCCGCCACGACGGGCTCATCCGGCAAACGTTTGGCTGACATGGACATCATCGAGATCAACGAAGCGCTTGCCTCGCAAGTGTTGGGCTGCCTCAGGATCATGAATATCTCCTTCGACGATCCGCGTGTGAATCCACACGGCGGCACCATTGCGATTGCTCATCCACTAGGCGCGTCGGGTCTGCGGCTAGCAATCACGGACTAACGTGCGCTCCATGAAAGCGACGGTCGTTATGCACTAGTGAGCCTTTGTATTGGGATTGGGTAGGGATTGGCAGTCGTCATCGAACGCGTTTAAGTGTCCTGCGATGTGTGTCTCGCCATACATTGCGGGAACATTAAGCAGCATGTCGTCGACGATCGCATAAAGGTCAAACTTCGCTTTCCAACCCCAATCATTCAGCGCAGCACTATCGTCGATACTCTGCGGCCAGGAAGCCGCAATGGCCGACCTGAAATCCGGCCGGTAGCTTATTGAAAATTCTGGCAGTTGGCGCTGAATACTTTCCGCAATTTGCGCGGGCGTAAAGCTCACGCCAGCAAGGTTGTAGGAGCCGCGCTGCTTAACCTTCTCTGCTGGCGCCTCCATAATCTCAATCGTAGCGCGAATGGCATCCTCCATATACATCATGGGCAATTCTTGATCAGCGCCTAGGAAGCAACTGTATTTGCCGTCAGTTTTAGCCGCATGGAAAATCTCGATTGCATAGTCCGTAGTTCCGCCACCAGGGGGCGTTTTGTAACTAATCAAACCGGGGAAACGAATACTTCGCACATCGACTCCGTGATTCGAAAAGTACCAATTACACCAGCGCTCACCAACAAGTTTGCTGAATCCATACACGGAAGTTGGATCCATGATCGTCGTCTGCGGTGCCAAAGAACCTGGTGTTGATGGCCCAAATGCCGCTATCGAGCTCGGCCAAAACACTCTATCCAGTTTCTTTAGCCGGGCGACTTCCAAGACGTTCAAAAGCGTTTGAGTGTTAAGGTTCCAGCCCCAAATCGGATTGCGTTCAGCTTTGGCTGACAATGCTGCTGCTAACAGATAAATCTGTGTGACTTCAAATTGGTTAACGCAACTTATCAACGCCTCTAAATCCATCGCGTCGAGTTGCACGTACCGTGCCCTCGAAGACTTGCCCGCCACGGTCAAATCAGATGCTACGACGGCATCAGTGCCATATTTGTCGGCTAGGGCCTCGACTAGCTCAGATCCGATTTGGCCGTTAGAGCCGATCACCAGAATTTTAGTAATTGCCATTTGGGTTCGCCTGTTGAAGCAGTTTTGGATAAGCAGTGAGCTATTTGCGCTTGACTTCGATATCGCTCTTAACTTGCGCGAAGAGTTCAATGGCTTTTAGCAAATGTCCTTCTTCGTGCACCGCTGAGACCTGTGTCCTAATCCGCGCCTGCCCGCTCGGTACAACCGGGTAAAAAAAGCCAAGCGCAAGGACACCAGCGTCGTACAGGCGTCTGGAAAACTCTTGCGCGACGACCGCGTCATAGAGCATCACCGGGACAATTGGATGTTCTCCAAGCTTGATGTCAAAGCCAGCCTTTGCAATCTCTCGCCTGAAGAGGGCGGTGTTCTTTACCAGTTTTTGACGTAGCGATTGGGAACCCTCGATCAAGTCGAGCACGGCGATTGATGCCGCCACAATGGGCGGCGCGACAGAGTTGCTGAAAAGATACGGACGCGAACGTTGTCTAAGTAGATCAATTACCTCTTTTCGGCCACTAGTGAAGCCCCCGCTTGCTCCGCCTAGCGCTTTGCCTAAGGTTCCAGTAATGATGTCGACCCTGGACTTGCCGTCTTCGATTAGTCCCCGGTGTTCATGCGTGCCCTTGCCCGCCGCGCCGAGCACTCCTGTCGCGTGGCACTCATCAATGCCAACGAGTGCGTCGTACTGATCGGCAAGCACACGAATTTCGTCAAGCTTTGCAATTGTGCCGTCCATCGAAAATACGCCGTCCGTGAAGATCAGCACATGTCGAGCCCCGTTCGCGCGAGCGAGTTTTAGTTGCGCCTCTAAGTCAGTCATATCATTGTTGCCATAACGGTACCGCTTTGCTTTGCATAACCGAATGCCATCGATGATGGACGCATGATTCAGCGCGTCCGAAATGACAGCATCCTTTTCGCTGAGCAGTGGTTCGAACAGACCGCCATTAGCGTCAAACGCCGCCGCATACAAAATCGTGTCCTCGGTGCCAAGAAACCTCGACAGGCGCGCTTCTAGATCTTTATGAATATCCTGTGTTCCGCAGATAAAGCGAACCGAGCTCAAGCCGAAGCCGCGCGCATCAAGCGCGGCATGCGCGGCTGTCACTACCGTTGGATCGGATGAAAGTCCCAAATAGTTGTTTGCGCACAAATTTATGAGCTCACGGCCATCGGTTGTTTTAACGGTGGCACTCTGCGGACTGGCCAGCACTCTTTCGGTCTTGAACAGGCCCTCCGACTTAATCGAAGCGAGCTCATTCTTGATGTCTTCATAGAAACTTACGCCTGCAGTCATGTCGACTCACCCAGGGTTTGTTGTTTGTTGAAACCCGCCTTCCAGCCAAACGGGCGGGAGCTTGCAGGACTCACGCAATACGCCGATACTGGCGTACGCTATTATCGTACATATGCGTTATGTTGAACGATTTATGCAATATAGCAGATATTTTGAATTTGTTGTGTTTCTGAAGGGAGGTAGAGATTGGGCAATCAAAAAGTGAAACTGGGTGTCGAAAAACACTTGCGCTCCAAGGTGAGGGGCACGGCAAAGCCGTCAACGAGAACATCCCCAACTGCATCATTTGAGCCGCCGAGTGTTGGTGCAGCGCTTTCCGAAATACGCCAGCAGCGCGGATTGTCGTTGGACGCACTCGCGCGTCAATCTGGCGTCTCCAAATCGATGCTGTCCCAGATTGAGCGCAATCAAACGAACCCTACCGTCGCAATTGTTTGGCGCTTAGCAAATGCTCTGGGCGTAGAAATGGGTTCGCTTATCGCAGGCGCAAAAAAAGAAGTTGCCCCGTCGATTACCCTTATGCCATCACATCTCACGCCGACAATGCGTGGTGCGGACGGCAAATGTGAACTGAAAATTCTTGGGCCAATCGATCTTGCCGGTCGATTTGAATGGTACGAACTGACGATTGCAGGAGGCGGCGCCCTAAAGAGTGACGCCCACGAGCAAGGCTCACGCGAGCACCTAACCGTGCTTTCGGGCTCGCTGAGTGTTGTAAGTGGCGACAGTATCCAGTCAGTGGCTGAGCATGAAACTGCTAGGTATGCGGCTGACCTTCCTCATGCTATTTCCAATTCAGGCAAGACGCGCGCCATAGCGATACTAGTGGTGCTGCATCCCCTCCAATAGCGCTGGCGTACAATCCTCGAAACTCGCTTTACAGCGCACGCTACTTATTCTTCTTGGCGGGCGTTTCCATCCCAGCTTGGAAGAGCACCAGACTGGCTACGTTACCTGTAGCGTCTTTCTTGAACTCAACTCGAATATCGGCAACCTTGGAGAAGAATTTTTCTTCACTCTCGGCAAACAATTGAAACGCACCCTGCCCTGTTGCACGCGCCATCAGCGTTTCACCGTCTCGAAAGACAGACAACACAAAACCCGCCGCGAGCGGATATTCGCCAACCAGCTTATCGAGCTGAGCCGTCGATAAGTTGACTTCCTTGCGAACAACCGCCGGCTCATCCGGCAAACGTTTGGCTGACATTTCCCGTCCACCCTGGAATAACACTAACGATTCGACCTTCCCCGATGCGGACTTTACAAACTCAATCTGTGCGTCGGTTACTCGTAAGAAAAATTTATCCTCTGACTCGGCGAAGACTTCCGCTGGCCCCTGTCCGGTGGCTTGTGTCATGAATCGATTACCGTCGCGAAACACGCGCAACACAAAATTGGGCCCAAGTTCGTAACGCCCGGCGTAGGCGTCAAAGACTGTCGGTGCGATCTTGACTTCTGCTATCTCACGTATCGGCCGGCCAATCAAAATGGCGACCATACGATTGGCAAGGTCAACATGCGTACCGCTGCCGCTGATGGCATTACGCAGCACCGCCACAAAGACTTTGTCGCCGGGAACGTGAGTGGCGACTGAGGAGAATCCATCAATGCCGCCGGTATGGGTGATGGCATCTTTGCCCTGGACCTTGGCGACTCCCCAGCCATAACCATAGGTTGTCTTTTTGCCGTCGGCCAGTGTGTAGGCGGTAAAGGCTTTCTTCCATGTTTCCGGCTTCAAGAATTTGCCGGCGGTTATTGCCGCGTCCCAACGCGCCAAGTCATCCACGGTTGATACCATAGCACCCGCCGAAAACGGCACGCTCATATCAATTTTCTGCGCGACGCTGAATTTTCCATTGGCATCTTGATACCCCTCGACGCGCCGTTTGGCGCTGCGCTCAAACCCTTCGTATGCAGTATCGGCCATCCCAAGTGGGATGAAAATCTTCTCGGCGATGAAGTCGGCGTAGGACTTACCCGAAACCTTTTCGATCACCATGCCCAGCAAGAAGTACCCGGAATTGCTATACGCCCAGCGTGAGCCCGGCTCGAAACTCAGCGGCAAATCTTTAAAGCGCGCGACAACCTCGGCTTGGCTCGACAACTTATTGCGATTGATGCGGTACTCGGCATTGTCGGTGAAGTTTGGGATGCCTGATGTATGGGTCAGCAGGTGTTCGATGGTGACCGACTTATCCTTCGCGGGGAACATCGGCACGTACTTGGAGATCTCGTCACTTAGCGCCAGCTTGCCTGCGTCGGCCAGCATCAGAATGCCGACTGCCGTGAATTGTTTTGTGACTGAGCCAATACGCAATACATCGTCAGGCTTTAATGGCGTCTTAGCAGCGACGTTGGCCAACCCATACGCCTTCCTGAAAATGGTCTTGCCGTTGCGCATGACGATGATGGTGGCACCCGGCTCATCCGGCTTGAACCGTCCCATGGCCAAATTTTCGATCGCAGCGGCGGCAGTGGAGTCGTCCGACGGTTTTGCAATCGGTGCCGCGTCTTGTGCGGTGGCCAAAACTGGCAATCGTGTGGACAACAGCAAGGCGATGGCTAGCGCGATGTTGACCATCGTTGAACGAGTTGATGAAGGCAACATGGCGGCCTTAGTTTTGGGAAAAGTATAAAGCTCGCATGTTAAGCCACTAACCATCGCCGCGGCATCGGTATCCGCAGATCGTCACAACGGGAGACCTTGCCCGAGAACCCTAAGCGAAATCTCAGCAAAAACTCGCCTATTGACGGCCATTTTCAGGCACTTTCCCCTGGAAAACCCCGCCACATAAGGAGTTTTAAGCGGCGTCGAAAACCACAATTAGCCAACTAGCCACCGGTGACGAAGTACACCGCCAGCGAAAGTGCAATGCCTGCCAGCGCGATGTTGAGCCAAACTGCCGCACCGGTCGCGTAACCGGTAGGGATTTCGCTCGCCGCCAGTTGCTTCACCACGAGACGAAACTGCCTTGCCGCAAACGCCAGCACGGCAGCGCTTAAACACAGCAGCGCCACACCCAGCCAAAGCGAGAACGCCCGATCAACGTGGCTCGGTGCCTGCCCGGTGACCATGCGCATGAACAACCCGAATCGCTCCACGACGAAACCGAATCCCATCAGCGCGAGCCCACTTCGCTGCCACGCAAGCAAGGTGCGCTCGGCGGCGACCAGCACACGCGGATCGTCAAGATAGCCCATCAACGTGCCGCCAATTTATGTTGCAAGATATGTTGTAAAAAGCCGCCCGCCGCCATCGCCACGACAAAGATCACCGCGTTAGACGAAAACGAACCCACCGCGACCAGCGCCGGGCCCGGACAATAACCCGCCAATGCCCAGCCCGCACCAAACAGCGCCGAGCCTAGGATCAACTGCGGATCAATGGCGGTCGCGTGCGGCCAATGAAACCCCGGCTCTACCAATGGGTGTTTGCGCCGCTTTGCCAGCAGATAGATCACGGTGGTCACCATCATGCCGACACCCAGCACGGCCAGCAGCTGCGGCCGCCATGCCCCGTAGGTTCGGCCGGTGACGTCAAGAAACCCTTTGACATTAGCCGGATCGACCATGCCGGAGACGAGCAAGCCCAAGCCGAAGATAAAGCCCAATACCAGCGCGGCAATTGAAGCGGTGAGATGTTTCATGCGCGACCTCCGAACACCCCGAGCAAAAAGGTAACCAAGATGCCAACGGTCAAAAACGTCACTACCGCCGCCAATGACCGCACGCTAAATCTGGCCAAGCCACACACGCCGTGACCTGACGTGCAGCCACTCGCCATCCGTGTACCAAAGCCGACCAACAGGCCCGCCGCCACAACCATCAGCGTACCGCCGATGCCTGACGACGATATCGGCGTTGCCGCCGAAGGCAAGAGCGATGGAAAAAACAGCAGCGCAACAACGCCGACCAACACCAAGCCGGCAAGAAACGTCCAGCGCCAAGCCTCGCGGGAACCCGCCACAGTTTGGTGGAACATGCCGGAGATACCGGCGATGCGGCCGTTGAACAACATTAACCCGCCGCTCGCCAAACCGATCAGCGTCCCACCAAGGACAGCGCCAATCCACAACGACCACGATTCATTACCCATGCGCTTGCGCCCCTACACTCGTGCTGGATCGAGACGCGTTCAAAGCAAGGGCGCCGCCGGTGACGTTACACACGTTTGTGACACCTGCCTTCACTAAGGCCTCCGTGGCGACAAGTGAACGCCGCCCTGATCGGCACAAAACATAGAGCGTGCGTGCATTGGCCGCGAGCACCCGCATCTTCGGTATCTCAGTCGCACTTAGGCAAACTGCATTCTTGATCGGTTCACATAGGGTATCTACCGAATCCCGCACATCGACAAGCGCGTCAAGCTTGGGATCAAACTGCAAGACAAACTGCGCCGGCTTGATCATCGGCAGCACTGGCTCGCCTGCATGTAACGCGCCACCCGAGCGGTTCGCTGGTACCGCTTTTTCCAGATGTTTTGGCGGCGCGAGATTCAGTCCTGCCTTGAGGGAACGAAACGCATCACGGTCTTTACCTGCAAAACGTGGATTGCGGTGTTTTTCATGGCCGATTGTAGAGCTTGCCCTACCGCGATAGTCGTGACCGGGCCAAACGATGGTCGTCTCCGGCAATGTAAACAGTCGCTGCGTGACACTATCGTACAACTCGTCGCTGCTGCCGTTTTGAAAATCGGTTCGGCCACAGCCTTCGATCAACAAGGCGTCACCAGTAAACACGTTGCCCCCCACCAGAAAACTCATACTTCCCGGCGTATGCCCAGGTGTGGCGATCACACCAATCTTGGTCGAACCGATGTCGATTACGTCACCATCAACCAGCATTCGATCATGCCCGGTCGATTCACACGCCGCGCCCACTGCACTCGATGCGCCAGTGACCGACTTCAATGCGTTCGCCCCGGTTTCGTGGTCAGCATGAACGTGGGTGTCGAGTATCCAGCGAAGGGTCAGCCCGTGGCGCTCTAATTCGCCGAGATCTCGATCCAGCTGGCCCAATACCGGGTCGATGATGGCGGCCTCACGCGTGGCGGCGTCGGCAACAATGTAGGTCAGTGTCGAAGAGTCTTGGTCAAACAATTGCAGCATCATGTCCGCCTCCATAAGGTATGGCGTGCATTCTGCACCGCTTCACGCCAGCGGTCTGTGACGTTTGTTACCGAGTCAACGGACTTGGTTGCCTCTACCACTGCGAAACCTCGTCAAGCGCCACAACATCAGTAACCTCAATGGCTTCGCGGGACTGGGCAATCCAGCCGCGCTCGGAAAAGCCCCGCATCACCCGCGACACCATTTCTCTGGCCACGCCAAGCTGCTCAGCGATAGCTTGGTGCGTCATCGCCACCCGTGG
>JBEILF010000029.1:0-22296 GCA_040379385.1 Burkholderiales bacterium
GGTGAGAACCAAGTCCGATCTCTGTGATTGAAAGGCCTCACTAAACTTTCCGAGGTCATGCAAGGCTAAACAGAACGCCATCCAAGCCAAAGCCTGCTCAGCGGAGCACTTCAGCGATTGACACATTGTGTTGAGTAGGGTCGACTGCCTCAGATACTCGACACCAACAGCCGAAACATCCAACGAGTGATACGCCAATGGATGCCACTTTTGCGCACCCTCGTGGTTGGGATCAGCTTTACCCCAATAGTGAGACAGGTAGTCCTGCTGCCGCAGTTCGGCCATCAACTGATACTCCTAGACGGCGGTGTAGTGCCTACTAGGGCCATCTTAGGCGATGGCACAGACGCCCGAAGCGCCGCAGCGGAGCGCAGCGAATCGCCGACTGGTGCTACCAAAGCATTCGCCTTCACCCGCCTCGGCATCACAACCGCCCCGACCACCAACCCAATTGATCTAATCAGTTCTTGTCGATTCATCGCTGAACATTCTCAAATTACACAGCAATCGCAATAATAAACGTGCCGACTTTCATTTCCTGCTACCCCCAAACGCCTTATCTGGCGCGGTGTTTGGCGGTGTTGCATAAATCTGGCTGGCGGCGTTGAGCTTTGCCGCAATCTTGTTGCGCAACTCTGGCGGCGAGATCACCTCCGCGCCGGGGCCGTACTTCATGATGTCTTGCAGCAGCTCAGCGTCGTGGGAGTACGGCACCGATAAGTAGTGACGGCCATCTGCCAGCACGCCGGTGGTTTGGTCAGAATGCCACTTTTCATCCAGCGCCCATTCTTGCGCGTGGTCATCAAATGCGATTACGGCAATCGCCCTCGGTGTTCCGCTGAAGATGCCATAGCTCGGTTTGTAGGTGTTATCGAGCGTATCCGAATCTACTTCGTGCGCTGAGGCGTTACGCACTTCGGCAGAACGGATGCGGTCTACCGAATAGGTGCGCATCTGCTTTGCGTCGTGGCAGTAGGCGTCAAGAAACCAATTGTCCCGGTAGTGGGCGATACGCTGCGGAGAGACTAATTTCGCGTCTTCGTCGCGCTTGCCTCGCCCGCGGTAGGTAAAATAAAGTCGCTTGCGCTCGACAAGTGCTTGGATCACGCTATTGAAACTATTGCCGAGCCCTCGACCGTGCGAGCGAATGATGCGAACTCTCTTGGTCAGCTCGCCGCTCCCTAGTTGTTGTTGCTCAAGTAGCGCTTCAATCTTGTTCCAAATTGGTGTAAGTGCATCGCCGATGAGGGAAGGTTCAGCATTACCCAGCAGTTCGTGTGCGGTGATGATACCCAGCAACTCTTTGTGCGTGAGCCATACGCCGGGCAATTCGAAGTTGCCGCCTTGCTCGTAGTAATAGCCGCGCCCGTCTTTGTCGTTTTCGATGGGTGCCCCAATCGCGCGCAAGGTGCCGACGAGCCGTCTAACGGTGGCTTCAGAAATGCCTAACTCGCGTTTGATCTCACCTAGCGAAATCGGGTAGCGGCGTGAGCGTAGCAGTTGGTGCAAAGCGTATTTGCGGTAAAGACGTTCCATGAAGTTTGATTGCCGATTTATGTTCGCCAACATACTATCGAAAATTTAACGACTGCAAGCAAAGCGCTTTTTTCGAGCACTTTCGGCAAAAGGCTTAAAGATGCAAGCTGGATATAGGTCTTCGTTTTCGAGTTGCTTTTTAAGCTCGCCGCCTCAGAGGCAAGCACAGCGCTTGCAGCGGGCTGGGCAAAAGGGGATTGCCTCTTTGGGACAGCAGGGCTCTGTTGGATGTGGTCACCCTCATCAACGGCTGATGAATCCATTTCCGCACTTCGTCGCGTCTGACTAGAACTTTGTTGCGCTATCCTGCAAACTCAGGCCATCAGTAAATGCAGCCAGCACCGCACAAACCGATTACGCGAACCCGCAATCACCTGCGATGAGTCTCCTGCGGGCCAGCACGAACCCATACTCAAAAAGCTAACCATTATGTTCTCTGCCAGAGGCTTAACGCCTGCCACGCCCTCAACCTCGTCAAGCCACCCGCGCAAGCGTGTATTGATCCGCGCTGGCGTTGGCCTGCTCACAGTCGCTCTTGTCGGAGGATCGTTGATCGCCTGGCGGGTCAGCTCAGCGAAGCGAGATGAGCCAAAAGTAGATTCAGCGAAGACCTACGAATTCGCCAAACGAGACCTTGCCATATTGGGGCCGGTTGAACTCGGCCATGTGGTACCAATCTCCGGCACGTTGAAACCCGTTGTCCAAGCCGTCGTAAAATCAAAAGTGGCTGCAGAAGTTGCCCAGGTCCACGTTCGGGAAGGGGAACGCGTCGCCTCAGGGCAGGTGTTGATTTCGCTTGATACTGCGGATTTACGCGCCCGCTACGATGCGCAGATGGCGTCGGTGGCTGAAATGAAAGCAAGGCTCGACTTGGCCCGTAAAAACGAAGCCAATAACCGCCAACTCCTGCAACGGAATTTTATTTCCCAGAACGCGTTTGACGCAGTTTCCAACACCGCTGAAGTCGCCCGCGCGAACCTCAAATCTGCGGAAGCGCAAGCCGCCATCTCTCAGCGTGCACTCAATGACGCCACAATTCGCGCACCGTTCAATGGCATCGTCGCCAAACGTATGGTGAACGTCGGTGAGAAGGTTTCACCGGACATGTCAGTCGTCCAGATTGTTGATCTGTCCCGTATGGAACTAGAGGCTGGCGTACCCGTGAGTGAAATTCCAGGGATCAAAATTGGCCAAGAACTATCCTTTACGGTGGATGGCTTCGCCGCCAGACAGTTTCAGGGCAAGGTCGAACGCATCAATCCAACGGCTGAGGCGGGGTCACGTTCAATTTCCGTTTTCTTGTCCCTTGCTAATCCTGAACTGGCTCTCAAGGGTGGCATGTTTGCGACCGGCAAGTTAGCCGCCCAGTCGCGCGGCGCAGTGAACTCCATTCCACTCGTCGCACTACGCGAAGAGGGCGGCCAAAGTTATGTGTTTGTCATCGAGCAAGCATCAATTGTACGCAAACCGGTTTCTACCGGGACCCGCAATGTCGACTTGGGGTTGGTGGAGATTCGCGATGGTCTGGATGTCGGCGCACAGGTAGTCGCCGTAAAGATGGAAGGACTCAAGGCTGGCGCGAAAGCGATTGTCAAAACCGAAGCGACCGAAGTTGGGGCATCATCCCCCGCGCCCGCCGCCAAATTGAATAAATCGTAGAAGTCCTTATTCCACGGGCTTTCCCAACCCTTTTCGTCTCGAAACGCCCTTCCCTGCTCGTGGTTTTGCGCGGCCAAAGATGGCAATTGACGCACATTGGGCGGTGGAAACCAAGGGATCGCAAAGCAAGAATTCAATCGGAGGTATTCCATGTGGATGACCAAAGTCTCGATTAACAATCCCGTGTTTGCCACGATGGTTATGGCGGCGCTGATGGTGCTGGGCCTGTTTTCCTACAAGAGGCTGGCGGTCGATCAACTACCGGATGTCTCGATGCCGATCGCGGTCATTTCCACCCCCTACCCGGGTGCCTCGGCAGAAGCCGTTGAACAGGATGTGGTGCGTCCGATCGAGCAAGCTGTCAATACGATCAACGGCGTCAAGACGATTCGCTCGTCATCCCAAATTGGCTTTGGCTGGGTGGTAGTCGAGTTTGAGTTGAATATCGATCCGCGGGTGGCAATTCAAGACGTTCGGGATAAGGTTGCCGAGGCGCGCCGGGGTTTCAACCGCGATGTGGGGGAGCCGACTGTTTCGCGCGCAAGCATGGATGACGACCAACCGCTCGTCTACCTCTCAATGCGCTCAGACTCGCGCAGCCTACGCGAGCTCTCCGACCTTGCCGACCAACTCGTCGTCAAACGCCTACAAGGCGCGCCGGGAGTCGG
Source organism: Burkholderiales bacterium (assembly GCA_040379385.1). GTDB lineage: Bacteria > Pseudomonadota > Gammaproteobacteria > Burkholderiales > Usitatibacteraceae > UKL13-2. The sequence continues at coordinate 3,864 of JBEILF010000029.1, forward strand.
CAACATCGTAGTATCAGGCGACGTCGGTCGTGAACTTGCTGTCAACCTGCGGCCCGAGAAAATGGCTGCTCTCGGCGTCGGCGTGAATGAAGTGATCGCCGCGATCCGCGCAGAGAACCAAAACATTTCGGCCGGCGCTCTCGTCTCTGACGTGACCGAACGAGTGGTCCGAGTCAGCGGGAAAATCCGCAGGGCGGAAGACTTTGCACGCATCATCGTTGCCCGTCGCGGCGGCGCGGGCGGCGCAACTACTGCAATAACGCTTGGCCAGGTCGCGGATGTCTCTGACTCGCAACGGGAAGAAACATCCTTTTCGACAGACTCAGGAAAACGCGCAATCTCCATTCAGATTCGCAAGACGCGAGGGGCGAACACAATTGATATGGCCGATGGGGTGAAGAAACAAGTCACCGAGCTAAAGAAGTCCCTTCCGGCCGATATCAAACTGGACATCACCTTTGACCGCTCGAAGTTCATCAAAGACGGCGTCGATAACGTAAAGACCACCATCCTAGAAGGTGCCGTCCTGACAGTCTTAATCGTATTCTTCTTCCTTCACTCCTGGCGTTCCACTGTCATCACCGGTCTCACATTACCAATCTCCATTTTTGCGACCTTCATCGTCTTGTATGCGATGGGTTTCACGATCAACTTCATGACCCTGATGGCAATGTCGCTATCCATCGGCATCCTCATCGACGATGCAATCGTGGTCCGCGAGAATATTGTGCGCCATCTTGCGATGGGCAAGTCCCACATGCAGGCCGCCCTGGAAGCAACCAATGAGATCGGGCTGGCCGTAATGGCCACCACCTTCACGATTGTCGCCGTGTTTCTGCCGGTCGCATTCATGGGTGGCATCATCGGCAAATTCTTCTTGCAATTCGGCGTCACGGTGGTGGTTGCCGTACTCGTCTCCTTGTTCGTCTCCTTTACGCTCGACCCGATGCTGTCGTCAATCTGGCACGATCCAAAATCGCGCTGGATGGAAAAGCAACCCATCAAGTGGTTGCTGGATCGGCAAGAGTCGCTGATGGATGGCTTGCACCGGCGCTACGACGTCTGGTTGCGCTGGTCACTCATACACCGTAAGACGACGCTGGGAATTGCCGCACTTACCTTCGTGGGTAGTTTCTTCCTCTACCCTTTTATTGGTTCGGAGTTCGTTCCAGAGGAAGACGACAACTGGACCAGCGTTCAGATTCAAACACCAATCGGCTCGTCGCTCGCCTATACATCGACCAAGGCAGAACAGGTGGAGACTGCGTTGCGCGATTTTCCCGAGATCAAACGTATTTCCAAAACGGTTAACAAGAATAACGCGTGGTTTGAACTTCAACTTGTTGATAAACAGGCGCGCAAGCTCAGCCAGAAACAACTTGACGACATGATTCGCAAGCGCCTCAACCGTATCGCGGGACTGGAGATCAACATCGGCTTTAATCCGCCAATCCAAGTGTACGTCATGGGGCCAGACATTAAGGAACTTGATCGTATTTCCCAAGAGGTGATGAACAAGATGAAGGCGATAAAAGGCATCGTTGACGTTGACTCATCATTCAAGCCGACCAACCCTTCGCTGGACGTCGTGGTGAACCGCGAGCTTGCCTCCGACCTCGGCGTATCGATGAACGAAATTGGTATCACGGCCCGCGCGCTAATCGCTGGCGAACCCGTTGGGCAATGGGAGGGGCCCGATGGAGAGAACCACCAAGTCATGGTGCGCCTACCGCGCAGCGAACGTACCAGTATCAGCGATTTGGACAAAATATTCGTCCGCGCAAACGGCACCAATGCCGATGGGACTGCGCGCATGGTGCCGCTGCGCCAGGTTGCCGACTTCCAGCCCAGCGTTTCCGAGCGTCGCATTGATCGCCGCAATTTACAGCGCCAGATTCGCATTATGGCTGGCGTCACAAGCGGCGTGAGTGTGGGCGACGCCGCGCAGGAAGTCAAAAAGATCACCGATGCAATCGCGCTACCGCCCGGCTACCGCTTCCAATTCGGCGGCTCGTCACAGGACATGCAGGAGTCTCTTGGATTCGCCGCAGCCGCGTTGGCGCTGGGCGTGATCTTCATCTACTTCATCCTTGCCTCTCAGTTTGGTAGTTTCCTGCAACCGATTGCCATCATGGCATCGCTGCCGCTATCGTTGATTGGCGTATTCCTAGCCCTGATGTTGTTTGGCTCGACGCTGAACCTGTTCTCCGTGATCGGCTTCATCATGTTGATGGGCTTGGTAACCAAGAATGCGATTCTGCTGGTCGATTTCACCAATCAAGGAATTCGTGAGGGGAAGGATCGTATCGAGGCAATACTCGCCGCAGGACAGGTTCGATTGCGGCCGATACTAATGACCACCACCGCGATGATCTTCGGCATGCTGCCGCTGGCACTTGCGTTCGGTGCAGGTTCGGAACAACAGTCACCCATGGCGCATGCCGTAATCGGCGGCATTATCACCTCGACAATCATGACGCTTGTTGTTGTGCCGGTATTGTTTACCTACATGGATGCGCTTGGACACCGTGCAAGTCGGTGGCTCTTGCGCAAACCGCCGACGACGGTTGTGCCGACCGAAGCGAATCCGGTCGCCAAACCTCAACTTGGCGCAGGTGGTTCCATCAAACCGGTGTTACAAGAAAGGAATAGCGATCAATAATTTCAGCTGCCCAACGCTGCCAAGCGTCAGCCAAGCTTGCCTGCCCCAGATTGACTGGTGTTTGCGGAAAGAGGGGGCTTGATTTCGGCCCGGACCGCGCGAAGTCGCTGGCTGCGAGTGAGTGCAGAAAGGTCGGTACCGTCGGGAAAAACGGCGATCTGGTTGCGACCAGCCTCCTTGGCGGCATACATGGCTTCATCGGCGCGGGCAATCAACGCATCGATGTCTTCGTCCGGATCATCTCCAAGCTGAGCTACTCCGCCGCTCACGGTGACATTGATCGGACGCGTTGACTTGCCATCAACAAATGAAAATGATGAATACTCAGTCGCACCACGAATTCGTTCCGCCATTGTTGCGGCATCGTTGGTATTGGTTTGTGGCAACAATAAACAAAATTCTTCGCCGCCATAACGAACCAGGAGGTCTTCTTGCCTGAGACACATCTTGGCAACTTGAACAAAACGTTTCAAGACATGGTCCCCAGCCGGATGCCCATACTTGTCGTTAATGGCCTTGAAGTGATCCAGATCAAATAACACCAGCGAAAGTGGCTCCTTGGAGCGGCGCGCACGCGAGATTTCCTTCTCCGCGAGCTCCAGAAACGTCCGCCGGTTGAATGTGCCAGTCAGGGGGTCTGTCACCGCCAGCTTGGTTGCCTCCGCTTCAACGCGGTCCTTCTGCAAAACTAGGAATCCCACGGAGGTCAAGATGATGACCATGAAGGATAAGAACAGGCCTGCCGGGACGAGTTTTTCCGCAGCAAGCTCGCCGCCCAGCAGATCGGGCATGACGAATACAGGTATGGCACGCGATAGAAATGCAACCGCACCCAGGGAGAAACCCAACACCAGAAGTCGCAGTCCCGCCGATTGCATACCGCTGCCAAGTTTCACCGCGATGGTTGCAAGCACCACGTAGGCGGTGCCGAAGAACACGCCAGCAAAGATCGACGACGTCGCTGCCGAGCCGGTAGCAAGCGCGAACAATACACCGATGAGTAACGCCGGTAACAAATGCCACCAGGCGCTTAGGCGTTTACCGAAAAACTGGAACAGCGCCGCTGCCTGCAACGAGATGAACGTGGCTAGTAGCGAATGCGCAAGCACATAGCAGAGCGCCCAGTTTGTGGTTTCGCTGACCGCCAGTAGGCTATAGGCGATAGCCTGCGCAACTAACGACGCCAACCATAACCACAAGCCATCGCGCGACTCGCGCAGCGGGGTGCTGATCGCCGCGCGCAACGACACAGCGAGCAACACGCCCGCCGTGATGTTCATCGCAAGAATGGTTTTAACTTCAAACATGGCCGACCTTTGATGCGATTGTAAACTTCTATGATTACAAGTGTCGCTTCAACGCGCATACTGCCCAATCGGATTAAGCGGGCCGAGACTAGATTTGGATATTCAAGTACGTCTAAGTCGGCGGCTTGGCGGGTGTTATTGCAAACCAAACGGAAACCTCTCGGTTGTGGCGTTCCAAAGGCGTAAGGCGTCGCACGTCTCGCGAACATCGTGTACCCGCAAAATTGAGGCACCGTGCTGCGCCGCGATAACGGCAGCGACAACGCTGGGAACCAACCGGTCCGCCGGATCGCGCCCCAACAGCGCCCCGAACATTGACTTGCGAGACAAGCCCGCAAGCACGGGCAGCCCAAGATTGGCGAACTGCTGGAGCTGCTTGAGTAGCGCGAAATTGTGTTCGGGCGACTTGCCGAAACCAAAACCTGGATCAACCACAATTCGATCACGCGTAATCCCCGCCTCAATGCACGTTTCAACTCGTGCCAACAAAAAGGTACGAACCTCAGCGACAACATCCGTGTAGGAGGGATTTGCTTGCATCGTCCCCGGCTCGCCTTGCATATGCATGAGGCAAACGGCCGCGCCGGAGGCGGCACACACTTCAGCCGCACCCGCAGCCCTCAATGCATTAACGTCATTTACCATCGCCACCCCGGCGCGAATCGCCTCCGCCATCACGGCTGGTTTTTGCGTATCGATTGAAAGCGGGGTATCGCCTGCTGCCAACGCGTGGATCACAGGCATCACGCGATCCAGTTCCTCCTGCAACGAGGTTGTGGCAGCACCGGGACGAGTGGACTCGCCACCAATGTCCAGAATGTCTGCGCCCTCGTCAATCAACCGCAAGCCGTGGCAGATTGCCGCTTCGTGCGAGAGGAACTTACCACCATCGAAAAACGAGTCGGGGGTGATATTGACAATACCCATCACCAGCGGCGTATCAAGCGATAGCGAAAACCTGCCAGCCTTTATCATTGAGGCACCGTCAAAAAGAAACGGGCGGAAGTCCGCCCGTTACCAATACCAAGTACAACAGCCGCTATTGCACACCTTCTGCAGCAGGTGGCTCCTTCACCGCCGGTTTCGCCGCTTCGGCAGATCCACCGCTGGCACCGTCACCGTCACGCTTCGGCTGAAAACGCATGGTGGAAGGCTTGGGCGGGCGGACTTCGCGCCCTTCCATGATGTCCTTGATTTGGTCGGCGTCAATCGTCTCAAACTCAAGCAGCGCTTTAGTCATCGCTTCGATCTTGTCGCGGTTTTCCTCAATGAGCTTGCGCGCCAGTGCGTACTGCTCGTCGATGATGCGACGAATCTCACCATCAACCTTGCGCTGCGTCTCCTCTGACACGCTGGTCTGACGCGTGACAGAGCGGCCCAAGAACACTTCACCTTCGTTCTCCGCGTAGACCATCGTGCCCAAGGCATCCGACATGCCATAACGTGTCACCATGTCCCGCGCAATCTGGGTAGCGCGCTCGAAGTCGTTCGACGCGCCCGTCGTCATTTGATTCATGAAGACTTCTTCGGCGATACGACCGCCGAACAAGACGGCGATTCGATTCAGCAGATATTCGCGATCATAGGCATACCGGTCCTGCTCCGGCAGTTGTACTGTCACACCCAGCGCACGTCCACGTGGAATGATGGTCACCTTGTGCACCGGGTCTGATTTTGGCAGCAGGTAGCCAAGTAATGCATGTCCGGACTCGTGGTAGGCCGTGTTCATCCGCTCCTCCTCTGGCATGACCATGGAACGTCGCTCGGCACCCATCATAATTTTGTCTTTCGCCCGCTCGAAATCCTCCATGTCAACCAGACGCTTTGCCGCACGTGCAGCGAATAGCGCGGCTTCGTTCACCAAATTGGCGAGATCAGCACCGGACATTCCAGGCGTGCCGCGCGCGATCACCTCGGCCACCACGTCCGGCGCAATCGGAACCTTACGCATATGCACGATAAGAATTTGCTCACGACCGCGAATATCAGGAAGGGGAACAACCACTTGCCGGTCAAACCTTCCCGGTCGCAACAACGCCGGGTCCAGCACGTCTGGTCTATTGGTCGCCGCGATCACGATCACGCCTGCAGTACCCTCGAACCCGTCCATTTCCACCAATAACTGGTTGAGCGTTTGCTCACGTTCATCGTTGCCGCCACCTAGGCCAGCTCCGCGCTGACGACCAACGGCATCAATCTCATCGATAAAAATGATGCAGGGCGCATTCTTCTTGGCTTGCTCAAACATGTCACGCACGCGCGCTGCACCGACGCCAACAAACATTTCGACAAAGTCAGAACCGGAAATCGAGAAAAACGGAACCTTGGCCTCGCCAGCAATCGCCCGTGCCAGCAAGGTTTTACCGGTTCCAGGCGAGCCCACCATGAGAACACCGCGTGGAATGCGACCGCCGAGCTTTTGAAATCTCGACGGGTCACGAAGAAAATCAACCAACTCACCGACTTCTTCCTTTGCCTCGTCAACACCGGCAACATCGGCAAAGGTAATTGGATTGGTGTTTTCGTCCAGCATCCGTGCGCGGCTCTTACCGAAGGAGAAGGCTCCCCCCTTGCCGCCCCCCTGCATGGTTCGCATGAAATACAACCATACACCGATAAGCAACAGCATCGGGAACCAAGAAATGAAGATTTGCATCAGGAAAGACTGCTCTTCTGGTGCCTTGGCCTCGATCTTTACGCCGGCACGTAGCAGGTCGTCCCAAGTGAATAGGTTGCCGGGAAGATAAGCGACAAATTGTTTGTTGTCGCGCGTGAACACACGAACGGTGCGCGGCCCCTCCTCGCGGACGCGATCAATGTTGCCATTCTTGGCTTCACTCATCATGACCGAGTAGTCCATCTGCTCGCGCGGTGCGCTCTTGCCCGTAAGCTGCATGAACACCATCATCAGCACAATGCCAACAACGAGCCACACGCCTATACCCTTGATCCAATTGTTATTCACTAGTCCACCTCTCGTCAGCCGCCGCGCCTGTGCGCGGGGCGTTAATCTTACTCTCTTAGTCGATTTCGCGCCAACTCGCGTTAGATGCCGCTGCCGGACGTTTCAGTCCCCTTGCGAGCAAATACACTTCCCGGCTTTCATCCCGTGATGCATCAGGCTTTTTCGCTCCGACTTTGACAAATCGCGACCGGAGCAACTTGACGAACGGTTCGAATCCATCACCTTGAAATACCTTGACCAAGAAAGACCCGTTTGGTTTCAAAAATCGTAGCGCAAACTCCAGAGCCAACTCGCCTAGACTGAACAAACGCGCTTGGTCGGTAAGCACCACTCCTGTCAGGTTGGGGGCCATATCAGAAATGACAAGATCTACCGGCTGGTTTTCAATCGCCGCAACAACCGCGCTCAATCCCGCATCCAGCGAGAAATCCGCTTCGATGAAATGCACCCCGTCAATCGGCTCCATCGGCAACATATCGATCGCCACAACTTTGCCATTGCCGCCAATCTTCTTTATTGCCATCTGCGACCAGCCACCCGGCGCGGAGCCCAGGTCAACGAGGACCATTCCTGGCTTGATGAGCTTCTCGGCGTCGTCGATTTCTTGCAGTTTGTATACCGCCCGTGAGCGATATCCCTCAACATTCGCCTTCTTGACGTAGGGGTCGGACAGGTGACGCTTGATCCAGTCTCGGCTGTTTTTCGGGCGGGCGTTGGACATTTATTCAAATCTCATAGGATTAGCGTGACGGCAAACGCCATAAAAAACGCTTGAACAGCATTACAAGTGGTACCAAGCTCCTAAGCGGCTGGTGCCAACGATATACTTATGCGATGAAGATCACATTATCCCCTACTGCGCGGCAAGCCCTGAAAGCACGTGCTCACACCATCGATCCGCTGGTAATCATTGGCGACAACGGCCTTTCTGCTAGCGTCATCCGCGAGATTGATCGAACGCTAAAGGCGCATGAACTGATCAAAATACGCGCCAACAGTGAGGATCGAGAGCAACGCGTCGCTTGGATGGCGGAGCTGTGCGACGCCTTGGCGGCTGCACCTGTTCAGTTGATCGGCAAGATACTAGTAATTTGGCGTGAAAACCCAGAAAAAGTAAATGCCCGGGCAAAGGCTGCGCTAACATCGCAAAAGCCCCGCGAAAGGCGCTTGACTAAGCATCAGGAGGAAATGCGCGCCACTGGGCAAATGACAGCCAAGGCAAAACCCAAGCTCCGCAGCAAGGCGCGCTGATCCAGCTTGTGCGAACACCTGCTGTGTCGTATGTCAGAACGGCTAACCCAGCGAGAAAGGCGAAAGTTTTTTCTTGACAGCCGGATTCTTCAACCTCACGTACGCAGGTAGACCATTGCAATAGGGAGGATAGTCTTCGCCGACAATCAGCGGAGATAGATAGTTGCGACATTTTTGCGTGATGTGAAAGCCGTCCTTCGTAATGTAGTCTCGCGGCATCTTCTTTTCGTGGTTCGCCACCTTCGCAAGCGGCGCAGCGATGATTTCCCATTTGTAGGGTTTGCTAGATGTACGCTTGATGGCGGGCATGACGCCGTTCATACCTTTGAGCGCGAATTCGACGGCGGCTTTACCCAGCGCGTAGGTTTGTTTCACATCGGTGCTTGATGCGATATGGCGTCCTGCCCGCTGTAGGTAATCAGCGACTGCCCAGTGGTGCTTGAGTTTGAGTTCACGTTTAACCAAATCGGCAATCGCAGGGGCAACACCGCCCAACTGCGAATGGCCAAACGCATCGACTAGACCCGACTCTGCAACAAATTTTCCATCCGCCCCGCGAATGCCCTCTGACACACCGACCGCACAATAGCCATATTTCTTGACCGTCGCGTCAACTTTGGCGATGAATCTTTTCGGGTCGAAAACGATTTCGGGGAACAAAATGATATGCGGCGCTTCGTCGGCATGTTCGGCGGCCAGCCCCGTCGCGGCAGCAATCCAACCGGCGTGACGACCCATCACCTCGAACACAAATACCTTGGTAGAGGTCTTTGCCATTGAAGCGACATCTAACCCAGCCTCCCGCATTGATACCGCGACATACTTGGCAACTGAGCCGAAGCCAGGCGAGCAATCGGTAATCGGCAGATCGTTATCCACCGTTTTTGGCACGTGCACAGCGACCAGCGGGTAACCCATCGATTCGGACAGCTGCGAAATCTTCAAGCAGGTGTCGGCAGAGTCACCGCCGCCGTTATAGAAAAAATAGCCGATGTCGTGCGCTTTGAAGACCTCGATCAAGCGCTCGTATTCGCGGCGGTTTTGTTCAAGTGAATTTAATTTGTAGCGGCACGAGCCGAACGCGCCAGCGGGCGTGTGGCCAAGGCGCTTGATATTGGCCAGCGGCTCTTTGGAGGTATCGATTAAGTCTTCCGTGAGCGCGCCGATGATGCCGTTGCGACCCGCATAGACTTTGCCGATTTTTTTCGGGTACTTGCGCGCGGTTTCGATAACGGCTTGCGCAGAAACATTAATGACAGAGGTCACACCGCCAGACTGGGCGTAGAACGCATTCTTGGGCGTGGCTACCGCCATGGTGCGCGCACCCATGCCTAGCTCAGGGCCGCGATAATCGTATCGCGAATGTCTTCCATCTTTCCCACGCCTACTACCCGGACATATTTCGGTGCGCCCGGTGCAGCGGACTTTGCCCACGACTCGTAGTAGGTAATCAACGGCTTGGTTTGATCATGGTAGACCGCAAGGCGCTTCTTCACCGTATCTTCTTTGTCGTCGTCGCGTTGAATGAGGTCGTCGCCAGTGAGGTCGTCCTTTCCGGGCGTTTTGGGCGGATTGAATTTCACGTGATACACACGCCCAGATGCAACGTGCACGCGGCGTCCCGACATACGCTCAATGATCTCGGCATCATCAACCGCAATTTCGACGACGTAGTCAAGCCCCACGCCAGCGGCCTTCATGGCGTCTGCTTGTGGGATGGTCCGCGGAAAGCCATCAAACAGAAACCCGTTGACGCAATCCGCATCCTTGATGCGCTCCTTGACCAAGCCGATAATGATGTCGTCCGAAACAAGCGCGCCGGAATCCATCACCTTTTTCGCCGCCACCCCGAGGGGAGTGCCTGCTTTCACTGCGGCACGCAGCATATCGCCAGTAGAAATTTGCGGGATGCCAAAGTGCGCTTTGATGAAACCCGCTTGTGTGCCTTTGCCGGCACCAGGGCCACCCAACAGGATCAAACGCATGCGCTACCTTTTAGATTTTACAAGAAGACAAAATTTTACCGTGTTTGTCCGCCTGTGGGCTTTGATGTCATTCACCCGCCGACAAGACGCGCCCGCACCCGTTCGAGGTCGGCCGCAGTATCAACGCCGGGCGGCGCCTCCCCCTGCCAATCCAGCACGGCGATTGTGTAACCGTGAAACATCGCGCGAAGCTGCTCCAGCGCCTCGAGTCGCTCGGCGTCTACCGGCATCAAACTGGCATATCGACTCAGGAATCCGGCGCGATAGGCATAAATACCGATGTGCCGCAGCGCTGTCACCGACGCTGGCAGGCGCTGCGAATTAGCCGCCGCAGTGGCAACCGCCTCCGCTTCGTCGCGAGGGAACGGAATGGGAGCGCGGCTAAAGTACTGGGCAATACCCGTTTCGTTTCTGACCACTTTGACGACGTTCGGGTTGAGGAAATCGGTCGCCCACTCGATAGCATGAGCCGCCGTTGCGATCGCCGCACCATCTGCCTGACTTAGCGTTTGCGCGACCGAGGCAATCAACTTTGGCGCAATCAGGGGCTCATCACCTTGTACATTCACCACAATGGCATCCGCCCCCAGCCCAAGGCGCATCGCCACTTCGGCGATCCGATCAGTACCGGAGGCATGATCGCTACGCGTGATCAATGCCGTCACGCCGTGTGACTCACACGCTGTCTGCACATCCCGATGGTCGGTTGCTACGTAAACCGCACTCGCTCCCGAGGCGTGCGCGCGCTCTGCGACACGCACCACCATTGGCTTGCCGCCAATATCCGCAAGTGGCTTATTCGGCAGTCTTGTCGATCCAAGGCGCGCGGGAATGACGCAGATGAACTCAAGCACTAAGATGTTCGCTCTTCGTCGATACCGAGTTCACGCGCCTCATCTACCAGCATGATGGGGATACCGTCGCGGATGGGGTACGCCAAGCGAGCCGACCACGAAATCAGTTCCTGCCTATCAGCCGACACAGTCAGCGGCCCTTTTGTGAGCGGACAGACCAATATTTCTAACAATTTCGGATCAAGTGGCATGGGCAAGTTTCTTCAACACAAATTCAAAAAAAGCCTCGGGGAGTTTGGCATCAATGCGCATCGACCATAACCTTTTGTCCAATGCAGCAAACATTCGGCATTTTACTGCGTCCTTCTCCGTCATCAGGATAATGTCGGCATCAATACTTCGTAGATCGCTAATTTCAAACGGGTGGTGGTCGGGAAACGCGAGCTTTCCCGCCAACACCACGCCGAGTGAAGCCAGTTGGGTAAAAAACCGTTGCGGATTACCGATGCCGGCAATGGCGACGATGCGTTTACCCTGGTGCAAGTCACAAAACGCCGTCGGTGACAGATATGGGGCATTGGCTTGACCAACACCGAGTTGACGCATTCGCGCATCGGCGTAGGTCATCTCGAAAACCGGCACATTAATGGCGGAAAGTTGTAAGGCCAAACTCTCCATTCGACCGGCCTCTTCGGGCGTTTTTGCTTGGAACTGGCCGTCATTACTCGCCCCATTCAGCACAATGCAATCGACACATGCGAGGCGAGTAATTGGTTCACGCAGTGGCCCCGCCGGCAGACAAAAGCCATTGCCAAATCCCCGGCTGGCGTCAACCACGGCAATTTCGATATCCCGCTGCAACGCATAGTGTTGTAGTCCGTCATCACAAATAAGTACATCGGTTGATGGGTAACGTTGCAACAGCGTCGCGGCCACCGCCAGACGATTTGCGCCAGCAAACACGGGCGCGCTGGAGCATTCGCCAAGCAAAACCGCCTCATCGGGGAAGGCTGGGTTGTCTGCAGGTGTGGCTTGTGTAATCACATGAATCACTGAACCTGCGGCGGGCACCTGCGGGTTTGAGCTCGGCATATAGCCTCGGGTAAGAATGCCCGGCGTTTTCGCCCGCGACTGAAAAAAAGAAACGAGCGCAAGCACAAGAGGCGTCTTGCCCGTACCGCCGACGCTGATGTTGCCGATAACGATGACCGGACGGTCTGGCCGACGGGAACGAAGGATGCCCGACGCGAATGCTTTGCGGCGCACCCAAACTAGGAGTTGAAAAACCCACGATACTGGCTGTAGAAAAAGCTGCCAGCCAGACACACGCTGCCATTCTCGTAACAAGAATGCTTCGAGCCGTGCCATGGCAACGTTACTTGCCGCTCTTGGTTTGCGTGGTGAACGAAATTTTGGTGAATCCAACCACCCGGGCGGCTTCCATCACATTCACGACCGCTTGATGAGTCGCACCGGCGTCCGCGCCGATGGCGATCACCGGATCTTTCATCTGTCCGGCAGCCGCAGCTTCACGCAGGGCATTGGCAAACGCCGGGATGCCGTTGAAGTTAGTCGCAACGTTATTTATTGCGTATTTGCCGTTCGCGTCGACTGCAATGTTGAGAACCTGCGGTCGGTCCGGTGCCTTCTCAGCCGACGCCTCGGGCAAATTGATTTGCAACTCGGCGTACTTCGAGTAGGTGGTAGTGACCATCACAAAGATCAGAATGACGAGCAGCAAATCAATCAGTGGAATGAAATTGATTTCTGGCTCTTCGCGGGCTCGCCCGCGGCGAAAGTTCACTTGCGTTCTCCATGCAGCGTCTCTACGAGCTTAATGCCCTGCTGTTCCATGTCGATCACCATCACATCAACCTTGCCACGAAAGTGCCGATAAAAAATCAACGCCGGAACGGCTACCGCAATACCCGCTGCCGTGTTGTAGAGGGCAACTGAAATGCCCAACGCAAGTTGCGCCGGATTCTGCCCCTGAGGGCCGCTCGCACCAAAGATATCGATCATACCAATGACGGTACCAAACAGTCCTAGCAACGGTGCCACTGTTGCGATGGTGCCGAGGCCGGTCAGGAAGCGTTCCATGTCAACCATCACGGCACGACCAGCTTCTTCCATCGACTCCTTCATTACTTCGCGCGAAGACTTCACGTTTGCGACGCCGGCGGCAAACACGCGCCCCAGAAGGGAATTCGCACGGAGTTTTTCAAGCAGTTCCGGCGTCGCGCCCTGTAACCTATACGCCTCAACTGTGTCGACAAACAAGTTCGGCGGCAGTACCGTTTTGCGGCGCAGCGTCCAGAACCGCTCACCAATGATGGCAAAACAAATAACCGAACACAAGATGATGAACCAAATTGTCCAGCCTGCCGCTTGAATGATCGATAGCAATTGAGTCTCCAGAAATGCCTGTCAAACATTTGATGCATGTCGCTGTACGGGTGCGGGCACGTACTCACCGACATGCGTGAGAGTAACGGCGAAGTTTAACGTATCTGCTTGGTGTTCCGTTTGTGGGTTGTCTCCCCTAAAGCAAAGCTATTGGCTTTCACCAGATTGGCTGCCAGTTCTAGGGTTTAGACAAAGCCCCAACAAAGACGCTCGTTTCCGGACATTTATAGCTTGGGAGGCAGGTGTTACGGGCAGTTTGAGGAGTTGGTTGCATTTCATCCACAGCAACTGTGGATAAGTCTGTGAATTTCGCCTGTTGAAGTTCGCTAAGTCACGAAACTGTAACGGTTTTTTCCGCTTCGCTTGTTTTTTGAACGGAAAAAATTGTTTTATTTCTCATACACTTACGATAGTTCGTTGCCAAACCAGCGGACAGCAATCGTAAACCCTAACCCAGCCTGTGTGGTGATAGCATTCGGTGGATGGATTCAGACGATCTACCCTTATTTGCTCGCCCCGCAAGCCGCCGAAATCCTGCGCCAGATGGCGATTTCGCACCGGTTCGCGCACTCGACAAGGGTGCCGACGGTCGATCCGAACCAATTTCAGTTTCTGAACTCAACCGGCGGGTGAAGGGCTTGCTGGAAGCCAATTTTGAATTGCGCTGGGTACGCGGAGAGTTATCGAACGTGATGCGTGCCAATAGCGGCCATTGGTATTTCTCTTTGAAGGATGACCGCGCACAAGTCCGTTGTGTGATGTTCCGCAACCGCGCACAGAGTGTCACCTTTACCCCTGAAAATGGCATCGAGGTCGATGTCCGCGCGTTACCCTCCTTGTATGAGGCCCGCGGCGACTTCCAACTGGGCGTCGAAGCGATGCGGCGCGCTGGTGTCGGCGCACTTTTCGAAGCCTTTGAGCGCCTAAAACGCAAACTCGCCAGTGAGGGATTATTCGACGAAAAGCGAAAGATGGCGGTACCGCACATGCCGCAGATTGTTGGCATCGTCACATCGCCCAACGCCGCCGCACTTCAAGATGTGTTGACGACATTCAAGCGCAGGGCACCGATGACTCGCATCATCATCTACCCGACTGCGGTGCAAGGGGCAGATGCCGCCAATGAAATCGCGGCGGCCATCAATGCCGCCCGCACTCGGCACGAGGTGGATGCGCTATTGATTTGTCGGGGTGGCGGCAGCGCCGAGGATTTGTGGTCTTTTAACGAAGAGGCTGTGGCGAGAGCGATCTCGAGGTTTCAACAAGACACCGGCATCCCCGTGGTCTCAGGTGTCGGGCATGAAACCGACTTCACCATTTGCGACTTTGTGGCCGATGCACGCGCGCCGACGCCGACCGCAGCCGCCGAAATGCTCTCGCCGGACTGCGCCAAATTGCGCGAGACGATCCGCCAGCGCGCGCTGCATCTTGAAAAGTTGATTCGCGCACTCGTCGCTCAACGTCAGCAGCGTGTCGACCTTGCGTTTCGCGGATTGCTCTCACCAGAGCAACGCATCGCCCGGGAACGTGAAAATCTCAGCCAAGCCTCCCAGCGCCTGAAGCGCGGTGTAATGTTTATAAGTACGCTTCGGCGGCAGCAGTTGCAGCAAACAAGGACACGCTGGCTGGCTAATTTTCCCGACCTATCGCGCTACCGTGTGCTCACCAAGACGCTCTGCGCAGCAATGCGGCGCGCCGCAACCGCAATCATTGCTCAGCAGCAGCAAGTGCTTGCCCAACGCGCACAAGCCTTGCTGATGTTGAATCCCCAGCAGGTGCTGCGGCGGGGCTATGTGATGGTGACTCGTCAGAATGCCGAACACACACTTGTGACGAGCCGCCAGGCGCTCGAGTCGGGCGACATGGTTGCGCTGCACTTCTTCGATGGAGAGACCGGGGCAAAGGTCGATTAGCCGCTGCTAATTTGTCGCGCTCGCTTTGAGGATAGCTTCAACATGTGTTTCAATCTTGCTTGACAAGTTCCTATCGAGACAATCATAGGTCGAGGCGTTTGACATCGACCTCAACCATGTCAGCTGACGCTTAGCCAACTGGCGGGTGGCGGCGATCCCGTGAGCACGTAGTTGCTCCTCATTAATCTCCCCCTCCAAGAATTGCCATACCTGCCGGTAACCCACCGCCCGCATTGATGGCAGCTCCGGCGCTAGCTCGAAGCGCTCCCGCAAATGTCGTACTTCGTCGACAAAACCCCTCCTGAGCATCTCGTCAAAGCGCTCGGCGATACGCTGGTGCAGCACCGCGCGATCCGATGGCACCAGCGCAAGCAAGTGCGCTTCATAGGGAAAACTCTCATACGCGGCTTGGGAATATTGGCCCATGCCACTTAGGTGCAGTTCCGACATTGGCACACCTGAGATCAAATACACCTCCAAGGCGCGTTGTATACGCTGGCTGTCATTTGGTTCGAGCCTCGCGGCAGTCAGTTCGTCAACTTCAACAAGTTTTGCGTGCATCGCCGCCCAGCCAACCGAGGCCGCTTCAGCGGTTAACGCGGCACGTATCGCGGGGTCGGCCTTTGGCAAAACGGAGATCCCTTCCAACAGCGTTTTCACATACATCATCGTCCCGCCAACCATCAACGGAATGGCACCCCGCGACACTATCCCCGCAAGCACCGTCAGTACATCGCGACGGTAATCGGCAGCCGAATAAACCTCATCTGGATCGATAAGGTCAATCATGTGATGGGGATAGTCGGCGAGCATCTGTGTGTCTGGTTTTGCCGTACCGATATTCATTTCCCGGTATACCAACGCTGAGTCGACGCTAACGATTTCGACTCGGCCCTTAGCGGCAAATTGATCGACTAGGCGGGTTGCCAGCGCCGTTTTACCCGAAGCAGTTGGTCCCAGTAAAAACACAACCGGCGTGGTGCGGACGTTGTTCATCGAAGTCACAATTGACATCCGCGCTTATCGTCCGCGCATAAATAGACGATCAAGATCGGACATGGCGAATTGATACCAAGTCGGTCGGCCATGGTTGCACTGGCCGCTACGCTCGGTGTCTTCCATCTCCCGCAGCAACGCATTCATTTCCGGGATGGTGAGCTGTCGGTTGGCACGCACGGCGGCGTGACATGCCATGGTCGACAAAATCTCATCGCGCCTGTCTTCGGCTGCCCGTGACGCGCCGTACTCGGCAAGATCGGCTATTAGCTCTCGCAATAGGTCGTGCGGCTCACGCCGATCCAACATAGCTGGCACGGCACGGATAGCGACTTCATTGGGACCCAGATCACCAAACTCAAAGCCCAACGCCGACAATAGGGCACGGTTCTCATCGAGCAAGGTGCGTTCTCGCAAACTAAGGGCAAAAGCAATTGGTGCCAACAAGGGTTGTGCGGCCGTTTCGCCTCGGTCAGCATCTCGCTTGAATTTTTCATAGAGGATGCGTTCATGCGCAGCATGCATGTCTACCAATACCAAGCCCGCGCTATTTTGTGCAAGCACGTAGATACCGTGCAATTGCGCCAGCGCGAATCCCAGCGGTGGCATATCAGACACCGTACTTGTAATCGGCATTGCGGTGGTCTGCGTGCCTCGCAATACCTCATAAAAGCGGCTTGCCTCGGCAGCGCGCGGCGCACTATCTGGTCGCCAACTTGTGCCAAGCCCAACTTGATGCGGTGTCGCCATCGGTTGTGCGATCTGCATCGAAAGCTGCTGCGGTGACTGGTTACTGTTGGCAGTGATGTAGCGCCCGGGGTCGGCCTGAGGAGAGGACCCTTCCGCACTCGACTGCGAGAGCGCTTTACGCAGGGCATGAAAAACGAACTGGTGTACACCGCGTGAGTCGCGAAACCGCACCTCGGCTTTTGTGGGGTGGACGTTAACGTCCACTAAATCTGGGCTGAGCGATAGAAACAACGCGTACGCAGGTTGGCGCTGGTGGTGCAAAACGTCGGCGTAAGCCTCGCGAATTGCATGCTGTAGGAGTTTGTCGCGCACAAATCGACCGTTAACAAACACGTATTGCTGGTCGCGCCCGGCACGAGAATAACGCGACATCGCGATATGGCCGGAGATAGAAAACGCTGGCTGATGTTCGGAAACAGTAATCGATGAGCCGGCGAATTCATCACCCAGAATCGCCATGACACGTTCCTCTGGTGATTGTGTCGCATGCGCCCAGATACGCCGGCCATTGTGACTGAGCGAAACGGCGACACTTGGAAATGCGATGGCAATACGCGTTGCGGCATCATCTGCATGGCCGAACTCAGTGCTTTCAGTCTTGAGGAACTTGCGCCTCGCAGGAGTGTTAAAGAACAAATCTTCGGCTTCAACCACCGTACCTTCTGCCAGTGCCGCAGGTTCCACTTCACTTGCGTCGCCGCCCAACACTTGCAACCGAAACGCGTGCGAGGATAGCGCTCGACGTGATGTCAACGTAAGGCGCGAGATGGCGGCAAGACTTGCCAGCGCCTCCCCGCGGAAACCCAACGACGCGACCCGTTCAAGGTCATCAAGGCTGGCAATTTTTGATGTCGCGTGCCGTGCGACAGCGAGCTTTAGCTCACTCGCGGCAATACCGACACCATTATCGACGACCCGAATACGCTTGATACCACCTGCGACCAATTCAATTTGAATTGCCGTTGCACCCGCATCCAGACTATTTTCAAGCAGCTCCTTCAGCGCCGCAGCGGGTCGTTCAACCACCTCACCCGCAGCGATTTGGTTGATCAAAAGCTCCGGGAGCTGCTGGATAGGATTGGACATTGGTTTTAGTTTGGCCGCATTGAGGTGGCCGGCAAAGTGGCATTACCGCGCCATACCCGTCATTCTAGGGGTTGCTGGACTTGGCGTAGAAACCAGCTCAACTGCCGCTAGAACGACCGCGACTAACGGCAGCCAAACCGAACTGCGAAACATCGCAAATTTTCGCCACCGCGCTTGGGAGCAGGCGACCTAGCACGATTGCCGACTACGGGAGTCACCTACCCTATCTAGGTGATTGCCAGCGAAACACTGTCGCCTCCCTCGCACAACGCTTGACGACGCTAAGGGAAAACAATAACGTGCTATGGTTTGCTAACA
>JBEILF010000030.1:0-21406 GCA_040379385.1 Burkholderiales bacterium
ACGTCATAAGGGGAATTGCAAAGCGCATCATGAAAGATTTCCTTTAAAGTAAGTTTTGAGGTCACACCCAATAGGTTCTGCATTGATTGGGATTCGACCGTCATTGTTTTGTTCCAAGCTATTGATTTCAAGAGGATTTACATGAACGGCGGGAATTCTTCACCAGTGGCAGCCCGATCGGCGGACGCGATGTCGGTGAAGCTCAAGCCTTTTTCGGTTCCCGTTTTTCTCGCGGGAATCGGAGGCGGTATTTCGCTGCTGCTGGCACTGTTCGAGCCCAGGATTAGCGGCGAGCTTGGGTTTCTTGGTCGACTGCTTTTCTTCGCCTTGCACATCGGCCCTGCGTTCGCTGTCGCGTGGCCGCTCACAGGCTGGCTGTTTAGCCTGAAGCTAACCCGTGGCGTTTGGCCTTGGATAACGGTGGCGGCGGCCGGTTTCTTGTCTGGACTGATTGTGGCCCCGTGGTCAGTTGTTCTTGAGCACTTGTTCAACGTTGTGGAAACCAGCGCCGCGATCTCAGAAGCCCCGTTCACTGTTTGGACAGAAGTCACCCAAGACCTGCTCGCCGTACCGCCGAAGACGACAGCCGTCTGGCTCGCGGTCAACTCTGCTATTGCATGGCGGATGCAGCTCACTGCCAGTGGCCGAGAATCAACGCCGGATCGTGAGCCGCCTCTTGCCCCTGCCGCCGACACGAGTTCGCTGTTTGCTCGCGTTCCTGCTAGACTGGGTCGAGATGTAATGTTTCTCGAAGCACAGGAACACTACTTGCGTGTCGTGCTCTTCGGTGGCGAGCAGTTACTCTTGCACGGATTGGCTAACGCCATCATGGAGATCGATGCAGACGGCACCAAGGGAATGTTGGTACATCGGTCATACTGGGTCAATTGGGCGCATGTCGCGCGAGTTGCTGTCGACAGTACCGGCGGTTATGCGGAACTAGTAAACGGCGTGCGGATTCCTGTAAGCCGTCGTCGCGCCGCCGCAGTGCGAGCGGCTTTTCACAACCTACCAATTAACAGCCCGATAAAAAGCGATGCGGAGAGCGCTCGACTCAACCAGCCTACGGCCGAAGTTGGCGCACCAAGACGCTGAACGCACAACTTTAGAACCGGCTCGCTCATAGACAGCCCGTCAGCTACCCGCCTCTACGTTGCCAGCCACTGGCCAAGCGCGCCGATCTTCCAGTCCGCCTTGTATGCCTTGAACAGCGGATAACCCAATCCTAGCCTGAATATTTCAGGGGTTGCCGGTTGCTTAGAAGGACGTGGCCTCGGGCCGATTGGCAAACCAATTTGGCGCGTTTCTCACTTGCTGTGGATACGGGCGGCAGGTTCGCTGGCGGGCGATTGGACGGCAATGTTCCGCCTTGCTGCCGAAGCATAGCCCGCTATGCTGTGGTCGGTCAGGCAAAAAATCGCTCGCCTGTTCACCTACTCGCCCGCTTTCGACCGCGCCGCCATGAAATGTTCAGGCTAGCGCTGCGCAAAACACGACACCCCTCTCAAGTCACCCCGTCAATCACGACAAATAACACTCAGCGCCTGGGGAGTACAGAGCAGATCAGGCAAAAATCGGCACTATGGTGAAACATGCAGGTTAATAGGCGAGTTTGACGATGCACTTCTCCTGCCCAGATTACTTCCATTTGGCTACTGCCATAACGCTGTCAGTAGGGCGGGTGCATTCTCTGCGCGTGCAAGGTTGGGCGTGCAGTGAAGTTCTACGTGCATATTGTTGGTCTGTCGCTTATCGGAGAAAAGTTGGCGTTATCAAAAGGAATCCACGATGCAGTTTGAAGAACAAATCCTCATTTCCGCACCTGTTGAAAAAATCTTCGCGCTCTATGCCAATGTGGCTGGCTGGTCATCTTGGGATCCAGACGTGAAATCATCGTCAATCAATGGTGCTTTTGTGTCTGGAGCAAATGGAACACTTGAGCCAACAAAAGGGCCAAAGGCGAAAATCGCTTTCATCGAGGTCATACCCAATCGCTCATTTACCGTGAAAAGCAAACTCCCTTGGTGCCTTATGCGTTTTGAACATGAACTTTTTGCAAGTTCAAGTAAAACAAAGGTCGTGCATCGAGTTGTTTTCAAGGGGCTTCTTTCCCCCCTGTTTGGTTTGCTGATTGGCTCTCAAATACGCAAGGGGCTGCCAATTACCTTGCAAGGTTTGAAGGAAGCCGCTGAAAGTTAAACTCAACATGGCATCAAACTTGCGCCCGTCAGCCGCTGGATGCCACGGGATCGTGTTGGTAGCTACGGTATGAAGTAATATGTGCCACGCATGAGTCCCGCCGCCAGGCGATATTTCCGTATGCCGCGCCAAACGAAAACACAAAAACCCCATTCTGAGTTGCAGATGATTCCTGGCGTTGGGCCATCGATTGCGGGTGATTTGCAGGGCATCGGCATTTCGAGAGTCGCGCAATTGAAAGGCAGATCGCCTCAGGCGCTGTACGCTAACGTGTGCCAAATAACCGGCGTATTGCACGACCGTTGTTTGCTGTATGTGTTTCGATGCGCCGTGTATTACGCGTCGAATCCTCGCCACGATCCAGAGAAGCTCAAGTGGTGGAACTGGAAAGATGCGGCGCGCTGATCGGCTGTTTGCAATTGTTCAGGCACTTCGCGGTCGCCGACTCACCACTGCGAAGCAGCTTGCTAATCGCTTGCTTGTTTCGGAACGGACCATATACCGCGATATCCAAGACCTGTCATTGACCGGTGTGCCGATTGTTGGCGAAGCGGGTTTGGGCTACTCGCTGAAGAAAGGTTTCGATGTTCCGCCGCTGATGTTTGAATACGACGAACTTGAAGCCTTGATCATCGGCGCACGCATGGTCGGTGCGTGGGGAGGTACTTCACTGGCGGATAGCGCCGAGCGGGCGATTGAGAAAATTGCCGCCGTGGTCCCCGCAAGTCGCCGCACCGTGTTGGAGACAACGCAGGTCTATGCGCCTAACTTCCATGTTGACCCGCTTGTTGGCGCACACTTTGAGCTACTCAGGCTTGCGGTACGCGAGCGGCGATTTTCCCTGATGGACTATCGTTCGATTGAAAACAAAGATACGTCGCGTTGTGTGCGCCCGCTGGCGCTGCACTTCTGGGGTGAGCGCTGGACACTCGCCGCGTGGTGCGAGATGCGACGAGATTTTCGCGCCTTTAGGCTAGACCGCATGCGAAATCTTGCCGTGACGGATGACCACTTTGCGCTTGAATCGGGCAAAACGTTCGCTGACTATCTGAGGAAGATAGAACGCGAGTATCCCCGCACGACGACATAGCCAAGGCCTGCGTTGCTCGATATGGCTCACGCACGCGTCATACAGGGTAGTCGAGGTTTGTGTTATGCGTCATATTCAACCATCGCGCGCATCGCTAGCTGTCACGTAAACCCAAGGCTTAGTGGTGCCAAAACAGAACACTGGGATTTCTCAAAGCCTTTGTTCCCTCATGGCGTCCTCAACGGGGTTCGCAACGACTCCAGCAGCTTGGGAATATGATGTTCAATTATCGGCGAAGGGTCGGCGCTGGCATTAGAGCAGTGCAAAGCCAAACTGCCGTGTGCCGCTCAGCCCAGAAGTGAGCCATGGCCGGGGGGTTAGTCAGGGTACGCGTACGGCAGCGCGCTGACCAGAAGGTGGTTCTCCTCCGTGCAGGCAATATCCAAGAAAAGGCTGTTGCTCTTGATCGATTCCAGTTGAGCGACAACCAGCGACACCACTGTGCTCGCGGAGCATCGGGCGGACAGCGCCACGCTGCCGACACTTTGATCCGGGAACTGCGGTGAATAGATCAGTGTGCCCGGTGCGAGGGCGATGGACGAACGATGCGACACTTTTGCCATACGTCGTTTGAGGATGCCGCGATATTGCGTACGCGCGACGATTTCTTGGCCTGGATAACAGCCCTTCTTGAAACTCACGCCACCCACGAGCTCGAAGTTTGCCATCTGTGGTACATAACTGTCTTGGGTATCGGGCACAACGTCGAGGACGCCTTCGTTGATGGCAGCGAGATCCCATTCATTGGCCGTAAGCGGAGGACTTGTTTTGCTAAGTTCTTGCCAAACACCTTCGGCAGTGGCCGGCGAGGTGATCAGGGCGGTGCGTGACGGGCTTAGTCGCACTGAGATCGCCCGATCGCTATTTGTGACGCTACCAAGCGGGGGAATGATGCTTTCTAGGGTGTCATCAGCGGCATGTGTGGGATCAGCCTCCAATGCCGCCGGTACACGTACCACACCAAGCCGTACGGTATAGGCGCTGGCGTCCTCCAGTGTTACCTTGGAGCGAAGGATAAACATACCGAGACGTTTCTGTATTGCGGGCTGCAGCGATTTTTGCAACAGTATGTAGTAGGCATCCTCTGCCCGCCAAAGCCAAAAAGTTACCAGCAAACGGCCTTTCGGCGAACACCAACCGTTTAGTTGAGACTGGCCAGGTTGCAAAGCGGCCACATCATTGGTGAATTGGGCGTGTAAGAACTTTCCGGCGTCTTCGCCGGTAACTTTGATAATGCCATAGTGAGACAGGTCACATATGCCGGCAGAGAGTGCCAGCCAGGACGCTGCGGAGTCGCCCGTAAACCCAACTACCCGTCCATCCGAAAACTGTGCGCCCATGCGGATCAGTGCGTTAACCCAACTATCGCTCATGTCATTATTTGGTCTGGTTGCTTTAGACTGATTGTACCTTCACATCTTGCGAGTGACGCGGTTCTTATCAGACGTGCCAAACATGAATCCAAGTGAATCTGCTGCTATCCGATGGGTACACCTAAACCCATCCAATGTTAACTTGGGGCTCACACTGCTCGCGCCGATATGCGCGGTGGCACTGCTCTTTACTGTTGATCTGCCGGCGTGGGGGCGGGCAGTAATCGCCATGGCGGTGTTCGTGGTCACTTTGATAGACGTGTACTTTGTGAGGCAAAGTAATGCCCGCGCCATCGCAGCGCTCTCGTTGGAACGACGGGAAGCGGATGCCGTGGGTGACGCAGGCGCAACAGCTGGGATGGACCCCGGCAACATTGGGGAACAGCAACAAAAACTCGTCCTCCGCTTGCGTTATCGCTTTCCTGCCCGGGTCGGTGGTGTGACTGAGGTTGAGGCGCTTGTTCTGCCGCGCTGCTACGTATCGACCTATTTCACCAGCATCTCGTACTTAATGCTGGGGGATCCGGCTTGGCGGCGCTGGTTTCCTCGCGTTCTACCCATCTGGGCAGACGCTATCGACGCCGAAGAGTTTCGTCGTATTCGTGTGCTGCTCAAGTGGCGGTAGTAATTTCCCACGCGTTTCATAGTTCGGCGTAGGCACTGGCCGTCTATAATTACGGCTTCCAAAGTGCTGCTACTCGCGCTCAATTTCTTGCGGTTGGCTCAGCTGTCAATATTTTCGCTCTTTACCCATGAACCTGAAGCCTGCCGCTACCAAAGAACCTGTCGAGGCACCGATTGTAATGCGCGGCCCAGTGGCTTTATCCTCATTCCGGATAAACAAGCTGCTTGAACGCTTCCGCGCAGCCAATTTACCTGTTGCATCCATTGCAGCGCAGTATGTGCACTTTGTTTCGGTCGCTCGCGGCTTAACCGAGCGCGAGTCAGAGACTCTAAAGAGGTTGCTGACGTACGGCGAGCAGCCGACGCAAGCCGGGCCGGCGTCAGTGACTGTCATTCCGCGTGATGGCACGGTCTCACCGTGGTCTTCAAAAGCGACCAACATCGCCCAGAACTGTGGGCTAGTTTGTATCAACCGTATCGAGCGTGGAGTTTCCTACACAATCGAGGGATTTTTCGAGCTTACGGCAGTGCAGCAAACCGCCGCAGTGTCGTGTCTTTTTGATCCGATGACCGAAGTGGTGTGCCCGCCAGAGTTTGATGCTGCCGCATTGTTTGTCACCCACAGTCCCCGGCAACTAAAGTCGATTGACGTTCTTGCCGAAGGGTGCGACGGGCTGGAGCGCGCCAATGCCGAGATGGGGCTGGCGCTGTCGGGCGACGAGATTGAATACCTTTACAACTACTTTGTGCGGATTGCGCGAAATCCAACCGATGTCGAACTTATGATGTTTGCGCAGGCCAATTCTGAGCACTGTCGGCACAAGATCTTCAATGCGCGCTGGACGATTGATGGCGTTGAGAAAAATCACAGTTTGTTTGCCATGATTCGAAATACGCATGCGGTGTCGCCAACGGGAACTGTTGTCGCTTACTCCGATAACTCTGCGGTGATGTCGGGTGCGTCCATTGAGCGCTTCTACCCCAAGGCTGATCGGCAGTACGGCTTCAGTGCGGAGGAGACCCACGTACTGATGAAGGTTGAAACGCACAATCATCCAACTGCAATTGCGCCGTGGCCGGGCGCGGCGACTGGTGCAGGCGGTGAAATTCGCGACGAAGGTGCAACCGGAATCGGCGCAAAACCCAAAGCCGGACTGACTGGTTTCTCGGTTTCGAACTTGCAAATACCGGGTTATACGCACGCTTGGGAAAGTGCTTATGGCAAACCTGCAAGAATTGCATCACCTTTGGCCATCATGATTGAAGGCCCGATAGGCAGTGCGGCTTTCAACAACGAATTTGGCCGTATAAACTTATGCGGCTATTTTCGAAGTTACGAGCAGCCCGCCTACGGTGTTGTGCGCGGCTACCATAAGCCGATCATGATCGCGGGGGGGTATGGCAACGTCTCCGGACAACACACCGGCAAGAAACCACTAAAGCCCGGTACTTTATTTTTGCAGTTAGGTGGGCCCGGTATGCGAATTGGGCTTGGCGGGGGCGCTGCATCATCGGTGTCGTCTGGCTCCAATACCGAAGCACTCGATTTTGACTCAGTGCAGCGGGCCAACGCCGAAATGCAACGACGTTGCCAAGAGGTGATTGATGCGTGCTGGCAATTGGGCGCGGCGAATCCGATTCTCTCCATTCATGACGTCGGCGCAGGCGGTATCTCGAATGCATTGCCTGAGTTGGCGCATGCCGGTGGCGTAGGCGCACACTTTGATCTGCGTGAGGTACCCTCACTGGAAGCGGGCATGAGTCCGCGCGAAATTTGGTCGAATGAATCGCAAGAACGTTACGTCATCGCGATCGGCCCAGAATCGCTGGACCAGTTTTCTGCAATTTGTGCACGCGAGCGCTGTCCTGTTGCCGTCGTTGGACGGGCGACGGGTGATCAAATGCTTGTCGTCGAAGATCGGTTGTTTGACAATTTGCCGGTGGCGATGGAAATGGACGTGCTGCTCGGAAAGCCGCCAAAGATGCTTCGCGAAGCGCATACAGTGGACCGCCGGGTCGCACCATTCGGTGCCGACGAGATTTTGTTGGAAGAGGCCATCTATCGCGTGTTGCAGTTACCAACCGTGGCCGACAAGTCGTTTTTGATTACCATCGGCGACCGTTCAGTTGGCGGGTTGACCGCTCGTGATCAGTTTGTCGGGCGTTGGCAGGTGCCGGTCGCTGACTGTGCGGTTACCTTGATGGGTTTCAACACTATTCGTGGCGAAGCGATGGCGATGGGAGAGAAAGCACCGATCGCGCTCATCAACGCACCGGCATCAGGGCGGATGGCGGTTGGTGAGGCAATCACAAATATTGCTGCCGCAGATATTGATGATATTTCCGGTATCAAGCTATCGGCAAATTGGATGGCTGCCGCCGGTTTCCCTGGGGAAGATGCCAACCTCTTTGCAACGGTGGAAGCCGTTGGCATGGACTTATGCCCTAAGTTAGGAATCGGTATTCCAGTAGGCAAAGATTCACTGTCGATGCAAACTTCGTGGCAGGACGGCGATAGCAAGAAACAGGTTGTGTCACCGGTTTCGCTGGTGATTTCAGCGTTTGCGACTGTTGCTGATGCGACTAAAACACTGACACCAGCGCTTTCCGAGGCCGCCGACACCGAACTGATTTTGGTCGATTTGGGCACCGGCAAGAACCGGCTCGGTGGCTCCGCACTCGCGCAAGTCTATTCGGCGCTCGGCGGTATTGCGCCTGACGTTGATAGTGCCGAGTATCTCAAAAAATTCTTCGCTGTCATTCGCAGACTTGCTCGCGCAGATTTGATACTCGCTTATCATGATCGGTCCGACGGCGGACTGTTGACAACTGTGGCCGAGATGATGTTCGCCGCGCGCCGCGGCGTAACCTTGTACCTTGATGAGTTAACGTTCTCCGTGCGCGAGACGGATGTCGATGACTACGATTCAACGCCAGATACTCAACGGCTCGGGCTGAATGCGAGTGTGCTGAGCGCTCTGTTTGCCGAGGAGCTTGGTGCGGTGTTGCAGATTCGGCGTTCTGATCGACTTACCGTGATGGCGGCGTTTCGTGCTGCAGGGCTGGGTGCGTTCACCCATGTGGTTGGCCACCCAAACACAGCCGATGAGTTGCGCGTTGTGCGCACTGCAAAACCATTGTTTGTCGCCAGTCGGGCCAGCTTGCAAATGGCGTGGAGCAAAACGAGCCACATGATCCAAGCCATGCGAGATAATCCGGCAACCAGCGGTGAAGAATTCGCGCGGATTGAAGATCGCAAGGATACGGGGCTCTTTTCCCGACTCAGTTTCGACATCAGCGCCGGGTTTGATGCGAACCTGGCACCAAAGGCTTCGCTGCCGAAAGTCGCTATTCTTCGAGAACAGGGCGTGAACGGTCAGGTGGAGATGGCGCATGCGTTCGTCAAAGCGGGATTCAATGCGGTTGACGTGCATATGAGCGACATCATCGAAGGGCGTGTATCACTCGCCGGGTTTCGTGGATTGGCGGCCTGTGGAGGGTTTTCTTATGGGGACGTGCTCGGCGCGGGAGAGGGGTGGGCTAAATCGATTCTGTTCAATGACCGGGCGCGTCAAGAATTTGCCCAGTTTTTCGCGCGCACTGACTCGTTTGCCATCGGGGTTTGCAACGGCTGCCAAATGATGTCCAACTTGGCGGAGATTATTCCGGGTTCGGACAACTGGCCGCACTTTGAGCGTAATCGGAGCGAACAATACGAATCGCGGACCGTGATGCTGGCGATTCGGGAGTCGCCTTCGATTTTTTTCGCTGGCATGGCGGGCTCGGTTATCCCCGTTCCTACCGCGCACGGCGAAGGTAGGGCGGTGTTTCGCGACCAGACGCATGCAGATGCGGCGCGCTGGACCTGCGCAGCCCATTTTGTTGATTACGATGGGGCTGCGACAGAAAAGTACCCGGCCAATCCAAATGGATCGCCTCAAGGCATGACGGCATTTACGACGCCCGATGGGCGCTTCACGATCATGATGCCGCATCCTGAACGGGCCGCACTCGCGGCGAACTTGTCGTGGAGGCCGGATGACTGGCGCTTGGTGGATCCATTGAGCAACGCTCCAGCGCCAAGTCCTTGGATGCGCATGTTTGAAAACGCACGACGCTGGGTGGGCTGATTAGCCCTCGAACCTTGCCCCGTACGCAGAGGCGTACTGCTCTTCGCCAAATTCAAAATGCGCGTCCGGGGACTCGCCGAGGTAGGTCGTCTCAACCGTTACTTTGGCATAACGATCTAGGCGCTGCCAAATTGCATAAGTAAGTTCACGCGCCACAGCCGCAGGACTTTGGCCAGTGCGAATCTCGTGGTCAGCGACGAGCGTTAAAATCAGCGCGTCGCCCGACAGGCTATCGATCACGATACTCTCGACTTCTTCAGGCTTGGTCCATACTGCGGTGTAGGCGGCCACCACCCGGGGGACTTCTCGTGGCAGCAGTCGCGAAACCGATGCCTCCAGCCGGTAGTAGTTGCCAGCCTTGGCGAATTGGACGCGGATCGGAGCAAGTGGTTGGTTCATGCCGCTAAGTTACTTGAGTCGATCCGCCATTGCAATACTAGCCTGAACATTTCGTGGCGCGCGTTCAAAAGCGGTTAAGCGGACGAGCGATTTTTCTCCTCACCGACCAAAGCATAGCAGGCCATGTTTGCCAATTGTTCAGAGTCAACGTCCTTCGAAGCAGCCGTTAACCGATGAAGTATTCAGGCCAGGCAGGTTTGCGAAGCGAGTTCACTTTATGCTTGCGGAACTTACTTCGCGAAGTTGGGCGCTGTCGTCTCGCGCTTCGACTTGGAAATCTAGGGTACGCGGTTCACCGCAGAGTGTAGGCGGTATCCAAAAAAAGGCAGCCTTTGGCTGCCTTTTCGATTGAGCGAGAGCAATTTACTTCTCTTCGATTTTCGCCTTGGAACGCAGATCCTGTACCAGCCGTGCGATCATTTCTTGCTGTGCACGCTGACGGAAATTTTCCTTGACGTCTTCGAACTTTGGCGGCTTGTTATCCCGCGAGTCGTCCAGACGAATGACGTGCCAGCCAAATTGCGTTTTGATCGCGTTGGGTGTGGTCTGCCCCTTCTGTAGTACGCGTAACGCGTTGCCAAACTCGGGTACATAACGCCCTGCGGGACCCCAATCTAGGTCGCCGCCGTTGTCTTTGGAGCCGGGATCTTTAGACTTGTCCTTTGCAAGCTTCTCAAAGGACTCGCCGCGACCGAGTTGCGCAATGATTGTCTTAGCTTCGTCTTCTGTGTCAACTAGGATGTGGCGCGCTTTGTATTCTTTATCGCCCATTTGTGACAGGAAGCCGTCATACATAGACTTCAACTGTGCGTCAGTAACCGGATTGGCTTTCGAGTAGTCTTCAAAGTAGGCGCGGATCAACACCGTCTGAGCGGCAATACGCATCTGTGCGGCGACCGCCGGATCCTTGTCTAGGCCGCGCTTGGCACCAGCCTGTGCGAGCACTTCGCGGTTGATAAGTTCATCACGAATGGCGGCGTTCATTTCCGGCGACGCTGCCTGGCCGGACGCTTCACGTTCACGATTCATTGCATCAAAAAATGCTTGCGGAATGATCACGCCATTTACGCTCACCTTACCTTCGACTTTTGGCGTAGCAGCTGCCTTCGCAGCTGGCTTCTCCGCTTTGGTTTGCGCTAGGGCGCTGCTGGTAAGTGCCGGTACGGAAAGGGCCAGAGCGATCGCAATAGCGACAGTTTTCTTTGTTGGTAGCATTGCTTCTTCCTTCTTGTGAGTGGTACAAAAAATATTCCGAATCAGGCTGCTCGCGCATCGATCTTCAGGGCATGAATACGCGTTTTCATCAAATCGTCCAACAGGCTATAAATGATACGGTGTCGCGCGACTGGGGTTTTGCCAACGAACTGCGATGAAACAATCTGAATGGCGAAATGTGTACTGTCCTGTGCGCCCGTTTTAGCGGCGTGGTCAATTGCTCCTCGATGACCGGCATGTGATGCAGAATCATCCTCCACCATTAATTGAGAGGGTTGGAGAATGCTGAGTCTGGCTATGATGTCTTCGCGCGTGGTTACCATCGTCAGGCAGGCAGGGTCTTTTTAAATGGTTTTACGGTAATGTGCGAAAACACGTTTGCCAAGCAGTAAGGGTCTTCAGCTGCCCAGGCAATGGCCGCCTCACGAGTCGCAAAGTCGGCGACGATCAAAGAGCCGGTGAAGCCGGCGCTTCCCGGATCTTCGCTGTCGATCGCTGGGTGTGGGCCTGCCAGCAGAAGTCTTCCCTCGGCCTGCAGTTCCTTTAGTCTTGCAACGTGTGCGGGGCGGTTAGCAAGCCTGCGCTCAAGTGCGCCGGGTAACTCTTCACAGATGAGCGCATACAGCATTAGATTTTGCCTTGTGCATTGACGTTGGGGTCGGCTACGGTCGGCGGTGCCGCTGCCGTAACCCCGTCCTCCGGCAGGTAGGGCATCAGCCAGAAAATTTGAAGCACAATGAAAACAAAAAACAGCCCCATATCGCCAAAAGTCTTGAACAGTACCCACGTATCAGTTGACGTGTAGTAGGCGAACCATATGTTGAGAATGGCGATAAACAACAAAAATGCGATCCAAGTAATCGATAGTTTGCGCCAGACGGGGTCGGGTGCCGTGATGGTGTTATTGAAGATGAACGCAACTGGATTTTTCTTGAACCAGAACTGAGCGATGCCTATTGCAGCGGCCATTGCCGTGAAGAGCATGGTGGGTTTCCATTTAATGAAAATCTCATTCTTAAAGGCAACCGTTGCGCCGCCGGCAACAACAATGATTGCCAAGCCGAGCCACATCATGGGCTCCACCTTCTTCTTGGCTAACTTGAGATAGCCAACTTGCGCAAGGGAAGCCGCGATCGCCACCAACGTCGCTGTATAGATGCCGAAGGCTTTGTAGGCCACAAAAAACAGGATGACCGGAAAAAAATCAAACAAAAACTTCATTAATCGCGATGTAATCAAGTGTTAATGATAGGGGCATTTATCCGTGACGCGCGGCACAAATGCAGGCGTGGATTATCTCACGATTGACGATTTGCTTGGCGGTAGATGGTTAATGAGTCGGTGCCCACTGCCGACACTGGTCGGCGATTGCCGCCCGCAAGTCAGCCGGAAAATTGGGGCTGTTAGCTGTCGCCAGCGCATCGGTGTAGAAATGGTATCTTTCATCGGGTAGTGAATCATTGAATTTTGCAAACGCGAAATTCATCAGCTCAAGGTCGCCTGTCCGGATCGCCGTGATAGCAAAATTAACAATCAGCAAGCGCCACGGTCGATCAGGGTTGGAGCGTTCCAAATCGCTTGATAGCTGAGCCGCGACGTGGTTAATTGCACCCTGCATCATCGCGTAGACGGCGACAGTCTCTTGCGTACTGGTGGCGGAATTTGCTCTCCTCGCCAGCGCGTTTACCACCGGTTCGCAGTTCGAAATTGTCACGTCGTGGCGCATTGCCCAAAGCAGCAGATTCAACGTTATTCCGTCAAGATCCGCGATCAAACTTGCATCTGGCGCGTGGCTCACCGCACCCTCCAGTTCCGCAATCGCCAGAAATCCGGCGTTGGTGACGGAATCGATATCGGCCACCGGTAGCACGCCATCCGACCCGTAGGCGACGTCTAATCGCTGGATTAGTTCGAGCAATTCACCGATGGACTTCAATGATTGCTGTTGGCGTGGGTGCAGCAGCCCTATGGTGCCTAACGATAGCCGCGAAAAACGCTCAGCTGCCGTGCGGTGGGACGATCCGGCATCGGCAGGGTCGATTGCGGCCCCTTTCAGGGCAAGTCGTATCGGTTTGAATTCGGTCATAAAATATTACCCTTGGAGCCAGATTACGGCATTCGGTTCCGCCGCTTCGATCCCGGCCCCCTGATGCCCACATTCGCATTACTCGAAAGACGCATTTGAAATCGCTGAGCGAACTAAATTTTGATCTTCACAACCATACAAGCGCCTCGGACGGGCTGCTATCAGCCGATGAACTTGTGCATTTGGCCTGTCGCAATGGTTGTGACGCATTGTCCATTACAGATCATGATACGGTGGCAAACATTGCCGCCGCCCAAAAGAGCGCGGCAGCTGTCGGGCTCCGGTTTATCAGTGGCGTGGAAATTTCGGTGTCGTGGGTGGCGGCCGGTGACATTGACCGTCCGTCGACCACGATCCACATCGTTGGGCTGAATATCGATGTCAACAACAAGATCCTATTGGCGGGGCTGCAAAGCGTTCGAAGCGGTCGCATAATACGCGGCCAGGAGATCGCCAAGCAACTCGTCGACGCAGGGCAGCCCGATATTTTTGACGATGCGTACGCTTTTGCTGAGAACAAAGAAATGCTCGGCCGAACACATTTTGCACGCGCCTTGGTCGCACGCGGCATCGTGCCGGACATCGGCGTTGCGTTCAAACGTTTTTTGACCCAGGGAAACCCTGGTTACATCCCACACCGGTGGGCAAGTTTGGCAGATGCCGTGGGCTGGATTCGCTCGGCTGGTGGCGTCGCTGTGATTGCGCATCCAGCTCGCTACAAACTCTCCAGTACCGAATTTGATGCGTTGTTTGATGAGTTCAAACTGCTCGGTGGACAAGGTGTGGAAGTCGTGACGGGCAGCCACTCGCCCAATGAATACGCCGCAGCCGGCGCACGCTGCAAAGCTTTCGGACTGTTTGCCTCGCGCGGTGCCGATTTTCATGGTCAGCTTGAAACGCCTGTCGAACCCGGAAAAATGGCGCTGTTGAGTGAAGTGGATCGTGATTTGCTTCCTGTGTGGCAGCTCTTCCATTGACTCGCTCAAGCATGCCACATGCGCAGCCGGTCCCGCGCGCTGTCAACTCCGCGAGATTCCAGACATGAGTCAGTTTTTTGTTTTGCATCCGACACACCCCGAGATGCGCCTCATCAAGCGGGCGGTGGAGATCGTTAGGCAAGGCGGATTGATTGCCTATCCGACTGACTCCTGCTACGCGCTGGGCTGCCATATCGGCGACAAAACTGCGATGGAGCGGATTCGAAGAAT
Organism: Burkholderiales bacterium; assembly: GCA_040379385.1. Classification (GTDB taxonomy): domain Bacteria; phylum Pseudomonadota; class Gammaproteobacteria; order Burkholderiales; family Usitatibacteraceae; genus UKL13-2. Next base: position 14,325 of record JBEILF010000030.1, read on the forward strand.
TCGTGGAGTTGATGAGCGCCATCAGTTCACGCTGATATGCCGGGATCTGTCTGAGATAGGCACATTTGCCAAGCTCGACAACTCGCAATACCGCCTGTTGAAGTCGCACACGCCGGGAGCCTACACATTTGTTTTAAAAGCGACACGCGAGTTGCCGAGAAGGCTTGCACACCCCAAGCGGGCCACCATTGGGGTTCGCGTCCCGGATCATGTCGTCGCCAGCGCGTTGCTGGCGGAGTTGGGCGAACCGATTCTTTCGTCAACCTTAATACTGCCGGAGGCACTGGAGCCCCTCAACGACGCGGAAGCGATCCGCGATGCGCTTGAACATCAACTCGATGTCATACTTGATGGCGGCGCGTGCGGGATCGAGCCAACTAGTATCATCGACCTCTCGCAGGACACACCCGCATTGGTTCGACGCGGCAAAGGTGATGTATCCGTGTTCGGTTTTGACGTGTGATGATGGGGGCGTAATGTTGGTGCTGTGTTGTTCGTTGTGAGCGAAAAATGGAAATCGAGACCATCCAGAAGATTACTGTGTATGCTATACCGCTCATTTTTGCCATCACCTTGCATGAAGCTGCGCATGCGTTTGCGGCTCGCTATTTTGGCGATTCCACCGCGTACCTGCTCGGCAGGATGACACTGAACCCCATCAAGCACATTGATCCAGTTTGGACCATTGTCGTTCCCCTTATTACGCTGCTAATCTCCCCTTTTGTGTTTGGCGCAGCCAAGCCCGTTCCGGTTAATTTTGGCGCTTTGCGAAGACCCAAACAGGACATGATTTGGGTCGCAGCCGCCGGTCCTGCGGCCAACCTATTGATGATGTTGCTATGGGCGCTAGTGGGCAAATTTGTGCTGCTGTTTCCCGCATCTGAGGGCATCATTTTTGTCATCTTGGTCGCAAAGGCGGGGATATTTGTTAACGCGATCTTGATGGTATTTAACTTGTTTCCGCTATTGCCCCTAGACGGCGGTCGTATTCTTGCAGGGCTGTTACCGGCGCGTGCCTCCTACCTGTTTGGCAGAACAGAACCCTACGGGATGTTCATCCTGGTCGGACTAATCTTGACGGGGGTCATGGGGGCGTTCCTTTGGCCTCTGGTTGATTTCTTCATGAACACGGTATACTCTATACTTAACCTTAGGTGAAGTCTGGCGCGAGTAGCCATACATTGTGTTACCTCGACAGCAGTTCCGCCTCCCGGCGTTGAGACACTGGATAGCATATTCACCCTTAGTGTCCGATAAAGAGATCAGATAATTCGTAGCGTTGCGGGATCGTAGTGCGCAACCACTTGAGTTTTTTGCAGACAAGTTTCTTACCTTTTAGCACCACCCTTCGTGTTGCACACGCGTGTGATCCAAGCGAGAAAGTGCGCCGCGCCGGTGGTTTGGTTCACCATTATTCCCGTCGATAACTAGGCCTTCATGCCCGACTATGTTTCCTGACCGCGTTCTCTCCGGCATGCGCCCGACTGGGCCGCTTCACTTGGGCCACTACCATGGTGCCTTGAAGAACTGGGCAAAACTGCAAAACGAGTTTCCATGTTTCTTTTTTGTCGCCGATTGGCATGCACTGACTACCCACTACGAGTCCCCCGATGTTATCGAGCAATACACGGTGGACACAGTGATCGACTGGATTGCGTCGGGTATCGACCCATCGCAGGCGACCATGTTTGTTCAGTCGCGGGTGCCGCAGCACGCAGAGTTGACTTTGCTGTTGTCGTTTTTTACGCCTATTTCATGGCTGGAGCGCGTGCCGACCTATAAGGACCAAGTTGAAAAGCAAGGTCAATTGGGCCGCGACCTCACGACGTACGGATTCCTCGGCTATCCACTGATGCAGGCAGCTGACATCCTTATCTATCGGGCCAACCAAGTGCCGGTCGGCGAGGATCAGGTATCGCATATTGAACTGACCCGTGAAGTTGCCCGTCGATTCAACCACCTGTTCGGTCGCGAGAAGGGGTTTGAAGAAAAGGCCGAGGCAGCAGTCAAGAAACTTGGATCGAGGAAGGCTAAGTTGTACTCGTCGCTGCGTATACAGTATCAGCAAGAGGGCAACCAACGGGCACTCGATGAGGCGCGAGAATTGCTCGCCGATGTTCAGAACCTGTCGATGGGAGACCGCGAACGCCTGTTCGGCTACCTTGAAGGCGGCGGCAAAGTGATCTTACCCGAACCCAATGCCTTGCTCACGCCGGTTTCCAGAATGGTCGGTCTTGATGGGCAGAAGATGTCCAAAAGTTATGCCAATACCATTGATATTCGCGACGACGAAAAGGCAGTGACGGAGAAGGTTAGAAGGATGCCGACAGATCCCGCCCGCGTTCGGCGCACCGACCCGGGCGACCCCGAAAAGTGCCCAGTTTGGCAGCTACATCAGGTGTACTCTGCGGAGCATACCAAACGCTGGGTCATTCAAGGATGCAAGAGTGCGGCCTTCGGTTGCCTCGAGTGCAAGCAGCCGGTCATTGAGGGCATTTGCGCTGAATTACGGCCCATGCGCGAGCGCGCAGCGCCGTTCGAGGATGACCCGACGCTGATCAAGAATATCATTGCAGATGGTTGTGAAAAGGCGCGAGATGCGGCGGAAGAAACCATGCGTGACGTTCGCGAAGCGATGGGGTTGGACTACAAGTGAACAGCATGACTGCAGCCATAAAGACGATTCATACTCGGCTGTGCACGCCTATGGGGAGCGGTTATGAGTATTGAACTCGTTGTCGATAACGACAAATCCGCCAACAATCAGGGTAGTCTAGGAATGGAGTTGCCAATCGCCCGTATTCGCGGCGAATTAGTGACGCAGTTGCCGACGGATTTGTTTATCCCGCCGGATGCGCTATCGGTAGTCCTTGAACAGTTCGAAGGGCCGCTTGATCTGTTGCTGTACCTGATTCGAAAGCATTCGCTCGATATTCTCGACATTCCAATGGCGGAATTGACGCGGCAGTACATGGTGTACGTTGAAGCCATGCGCGATGGCCAACTGGAGTTAGCTGCGGAGTATTTGCTGATGGCCGCGCTGCTCATCGAGATCAAATCGCGCATGTTGCTTCCGCGACCGCCGCGCGAGGGTGAGGCCGAGGCCGAAGACCCGCGTGCTGAACTGGTGCGGCGTCTGCTCGAATACGAGCAGATGAAAGCGGCGGCACTAGCCATTGAAACGATGCCGCGCCGAGGACGCGATTTTTCGCTGGTGGATGTGTTGGTCGAACAGAGTTTGGTCAAACGCGTGCCTACCGTGTTGGCAGCGGATCTGACCGATGCATGGCGGGCAATTCTGGCGTGTGCGCGACAGATGCAAAAACACCGTGTCTCACGTGAGGAGTTATCAGTACGGTCACATATGAGTCGCATTCTTCGCCAGCTGGGCGGTGATGGTGGCGAACGGGAGTTTGTTCGCTTTGACGATTTGTTTCAAGCCGAGGATGGTGTTTCGGTTGTGGTTGTCAGTTTTCTCGCGATTCTGGAGCTGGCGCGTGAGTCGCTGATTGAAATTACCCAGACTGCTCCGTTAGAGTCAATCTACGTCAAATTACGTTTGGCCGAAATGCCGCCATTAGAACCAACTTAGTTCGTCATTGAAGGCACGGCAATAGCAATAAATTATGGAAGCATCACCAATGACTCAAACGGAACAGACAAGCAACTCGATCAGTGACTCGCCCGATCTAGAGCTATCGAATGATGCGATCACGCCCGCACACGTGGATCAGCCGGTAGACGCTGTTGTGATCGCACCAAGCGATAACGCGGGAGAGTTCGGCGGGGCGATTGATACTTCGCTAAAGGATATGATCGATACTGGCGAGGCCAAGCGTGCATTAGAGGCAGCGTTGCTCGCGGCATCTGAGCCGATGGGATTGAACGAGCTTCGGCGCTTGTTTGAAGGGCAGCTTGGAGCGGAGGTTATCCGTAACCTACTCGACGAACTGCGTACCGAATGGGACGATCACAGTATTGAACTCGCGGTTGTTGCTAGTGGATACCGGTTCCGCGTTAAGCCAGTGTACCAAAAGTATCTCGACAGATTATCGAGCGACAAGCCGCTCAAGTATTCACGCGCGGTGATGGAGACGCTTGCCATCATCGCCTATCGGCAGCCAGTTACACGGGGCGATATTGAGGATATTCGCGGTGTTGCCGTCAGCCCACACATCTTAAAGACGCTGGAGGATCGAGGCTGGATCGACGAAATTGGTAATCGTGATACGGTCGGCCGACCAGCCCTGTTTGCCACTACCAAGCACTTCCTCGATGATCTAAATCTGCGCTCACTTGAGGAGTTGCCATCGTTGCATGAGTTGCAGGCGACGCTAGATCTGACCCAGACTGGTGTCGCGCTGTCGGCTGGTGAGTCGCCGTTTCCCCCACTGCCAGGTGTGCAAAGCACGCGTGATTTTATGGAAGCACCAGTTGTTGAATCAGGCGACGCCGCAGACGTCAGTATTGAGCAGGACGGTGGTACTGATGAGATTCAATCCCAAGGCGTAATCGAACCCAATCCGGAGAGTCGGCCATGACCAAGCGCGTGGTAGTACGCGTGGCGGCGCGTGGATATGTCGACGGACGCTACATCGGAGAAGAAAAGGAAGTCATTGAGGCCATCGATCCCTCGGGGCGCGGTAAACGCAAGCGTGGCAAAGCAGTTGGCAAGCGGGGCGCTACGGTAGACAACCGAGGCAACCGGATCGCCGGCAAAGGAGCGCGTGGCGGTGGTGCGGGCGGTAACAGGCGCGGCACCGCGGCAGATGGACGTGGCAACCGGCCCCGCAGCGAAGCCGGACAAAGCCGAGACCCGCGTGGGGGCCGTGAGATACCGCGTTCTGCGACCAGCCGGGTACCGGCAGGCATTTTGGACGGAAACACGATTGGGCCACCAGTTTCTGGCGCACCAGTTGGCAGGCGTGGTCGTGATCCCAATACACGCGTACGCGGCAAGCCGCGTAGTGCTGCGGGTGGGCCGTTTGACTTGCCGGGTAGCGGCGCGGGAATGCCGAACTTTGTAGGTGATGGCCGACCGCCACGTGCGCGCAAGAGCCGTGGTGGAAAGAAGACACCGTTTCGCGCGCCACAAGGTGGTAATCAGGGACAAAATCTGCAAGCACCGCGTGCGTTGATTTCTGAGGTTGCGCAGACGCGGCGTTGGGGTGATGAATCGAAGTCCGGTCAGTTTGCAGAGGCGCTCTCCAAGGAGTCGAATGTCAAGCGTGAGCGGTTGCACAAGGTGCTTGCGCAGTCCGGACACGGCTCGCGACGTGACATGGAGATCATGATCGCGTCTGGTCGGGTGATGGTGAACGGGATTGTCGCAACGACCGGAATGACTGTCTCGCCGGCCGATGCCGTGATGGTCGACCATCGTCTCGTCAAACTAAAGTTCAGCGAGGAACTGCCCCGTGTTCTGCTTTATCATAAGCCCGAGGGAGAGATTGTCACCACCGATGACCCAGGCAACCGGATAACGGTATTCGACAACCTGCCGCCCGTCGAGAACGGCAAGTGGATGTCCGTTGGTCGGCTGGACATCAACACATCTGGGCTATTGATTTTCACTACTAGCGGTGAGCTCGCAAATCGATTAATGCATCCGCGCTACGAAGTTGAACGCGAATACGCGGTGCGCGTTCTGGGCGAGTTGACCGAAGAGCAGACTGCACAACTACTTTCAGGCGTGTCGATTGCGGTTGAACCTGATGACCCAGACGGCGACAAAGATGAGGTTGTGGATGATCGACCGGCCAAGTTTGACAGCATCGAAAAGCGCGGTGGGGAGGGCGTTAATCAGTGGTACCACGTGGTCCTGCGTGAAGGCCGCAATCGCGAGGTTCGCAAAATGTTTGAAGCGGTCGGCCTGACTGTTTCCCGGTTGATTCGTGTACGTTTTGGCAAGATCGGGCTACCACCGCGTTTAACCCGCGGTCGCATGATGGAGCTCGACCCTTCCCAGGCGCGTGCGGTGTTGCGCTGGGTGGGTATGGAAGTTGAAGGTCCAATCGGACAATTGCCGAGTAACGGGCCAGCCCGAACTGTGCACGCCTCCCGGCGCGAGCGTGAGGGTGGCAACGAAGTCCCGTTGGACACGGATGCGCAACCGGGCACTGCGGTGGAGGTGCCAGCGGGCGAGAGCGGGGGGGAGCCAATTGCCGACGCACGTGGTCGGCGTGGGCGTGGGCGGCGTGCAGGTGGTTCACGTGGCCCGGCGTTGGTAAGGAGTTCTTTGCCCCAAACGTTGGATGCGCAGATGTTGGATAGTCAGCCTACGGATGCGGGTGTTGCGTCGCCTTCTTCGGTTGATTCGCTGCCGTTACCGCCGCGAGAGGGGCGGCGCGGACGTGGCAGGAAGATGCGCCGTTTAGGGCGCGAGCACGGGCTGATGCCGCAAGGTGGGGCGGGAGTTGCCTACAACCCTGATGACCAAGACAATATTGGAAACGCGCTACCGAGTGTGCCGAGGCGGCCGGTCAATGGTGACATCGATGATTCGATTGGCAATCGAATCGTGCCTGTGCAGCCCGAAACAATTCACCGCTCGGCCAATCTTCGGCCAGAGCTGCCTGGGCAACGGCAAGGCGAGCCGCGAGGCGGGGGGCGGCGCCGATCTCGTCGGCGTAAAGGCAACCCCGGGGGCGGCCCGAGAGGGGGCCGCTCAGGTGGCGGAGGCGGACAGAGCAGTGGCGGTGGTCCGGGCAATACGCTTTAACGCGTCTCCACTACTGCGCAGCCACCAGTGTTTCACGGTCGACGATAAATACAACCTCGTCGCCGACACTCGTTTCAGCCCACACCAGTGGCAGGTTGGGGAATGCGCGTTCCACGCCTTCGCGATTGAAGCCCACCTCGACGACCAGCAAACCAGTAGCGTATAGATGTTTGGTGGCGTTTGCTATGAGTGCGCGAACATGGTCCAGACCATCTTCACCCGAAGCCAGCGCCATTTCCGGCTCGCGACGATACTCCTCGGGAAGTTTGCCCATCGACTCGGCGGATACATATGGCGGGTTGCTGATGATGATGTCGTAGTGTTTGGCACCGAGCGACTCGTACATATCCGAGGCAACAAG
>JBEILF010000031.1:0-21302 GCA_040379385.1 Burkholderiales bacterium
AACTTCTTGGCCCGCTGATCGGCGCACGGGCAGACGAGATCGTGGTTGCAGACTCAACGTCAGCAAACATTTTCAAGTTGCTGTCCGCAATGTTGACCCAACCCGCAGTTCTGAGCGACACAAGACGCCGCTATGTTCTTGCTGAACGCAGCAACTTCCCAACAGATCTCTATATTGCGCAGGGTCTGCTCTCCCTGCTTGGCGATCGGTATGAGTTGAAGCTGGTCGACAAAGACGCGCTCGCCGGTGCGTTCGACCATACGATCGCCGCAGCGTTCATTACGCATGTCGACTACCGTAGCGTCGCAATGTTTGATATGTTGGCTTACAACCAACACGCTTCAAAGGCGGGCACCTCGATTCTCTGGGATCTGAGTCACAGCGCTGGCGCAGTGGTTGTTAACTTGGTGACAGATGGTGCCGAATTTGCGGTCGGATGCGGCTACAAGTATTTGAACGGAGGGCCCGGCGCACCCGCATTCCTTTACATCCGACGCGATTTGCAGGCGGAGCTTGCTAATCCGCTATCGGGGTGGTTTGGACACTTGGCTCCATTTGCCTTCGACACTGCCTATATACCGGCAAAGGGTATTGATCGTTTTTTGTGCGGTACGCCGCCAATACTCGGAATGGTCGCCCTCAGGGAGGGGCTCGCAACCTTTGAAGGCATCAGTCCTGCCAGCTTACGAAAAAAGTCGCTGGCATTGAGTGACCTTTTTTTGGCCCTGATGCGTGCGCAGTGCGGCTCATTAGGCTTTGCCTGCATCAGCCCAGTGGCACACATAGATCGTGGGTCACACCTTGCATTTGCGCACACCGATGCTTACCCGATCATGCAAGCCATCATTGATCGCGGTGTGATCGGCGACTTCAGGCAACCCAATCTGCTCCGCTTCGGCTTTACGCCGCTATATACGCGCTTCACCGATTGTTGGGATGCAGTGAACATCATCCGGGATGTAGTGACTTCACAGAGTTTTCGTTCGCCGACATATCAACAACGCCATCAGGTCACCTAGACAATCCATGCCATCATCCACCCCTGTAAAGACAGAGCACCGAATCCACGTCGACTTCGATTTGCCGAGGGTGAACGCGAATTTCAGTTCCATGATCGCCGGACAGGCGTGGGCAAAGATCAGCATGGAACCGACGCCAACCGAGCGACTAAAACTTAAGGGGCGAATTGCACAGCTGCTGAAAGCGCAAAACGCGGTGCTTGTCGCTCATTATTATGTCCATCCCGACTTGCAAGATCTCGCCGACGCAACTGGCGGCTGTGTGGCTGATTCTCTCGAAATGGCAAGATTTGGTCGCGATCACGCAGCGACGACGGTCGTTGTCTGCGGCGTCCGATTCATGGGCGAAACGGCCAAGATTCTCAACCCGGAAAAACGCGTACTGATGCCGGAGCTCGAGGCCGAGTGCTCACTTGATCTGGGCTGCCCACCGGATGAGTTTGCCGCGTTTTGTGATGCCAATCCCGACCGTACAGTGGTGGTTTATGCCAACACCAGCGCCGCAGTGAAGGCGCGTGCCGATTGGATGGTGACCTCGTCTATTGGTCTTCGAATTGTCGAACACCTGCATCGGCAGGGCAAGAAAATTCTATGGGCACCTGATCGCCATCTTGGCAAATACATTCAAGCGCAGACCGGTGCCGACATGTTGTTGTGGCAAGGCTCTTGTATTGTCCATGATGAATTCAAGACCGCTGAGTTAATCGATCTAAGGCGTCGGCATCCCGACGCAAAAGTTCTGGTTCATCCAGAGTCACCTGCTGACGTTGTCGCCTTGGCCGACGTCGTTGGCTCAACCACTCAGATCATCAAGGCGGCCCAGACCATCGATGCCACTGAGTTTATTGTTGCCACCGACAAGGGCATATTTCACAAAATGCGTGCGGCGGCACCTGGCAAGTTGTTTATCGAGGCACCCACCGCAGGTAATTCTGCGACCTGCAAGTCGTGTGCGCATTGTCCGTGGATGGCAATGAATGGACTGGCAAATCTTGCGACAGCCTTAGAGTCGGGTATTGGCGAGATTCACGTCGATCCAGTCGTCGGCAAACGCGCCAAACGCGCCATCGACCGCATGCTCGATTTCGCCGCCGACCTCGATTTAACCATTGTTAACAATCCCGGAGCCAGTGATGGCATTGGCCCAGCGTGAATTGTCGCTTTTGTGGGCGATCACGCATGGATTGCGAGAAGGAAGTCCGCTAAACTAAGTGTTATTTTGCGTTGGTATCCTAGCCTGCGCAACAGATGTCGGCAAAACATCAATCGCACCGACAACGGATGTATCGTGCACTCTCAAGGTGGGGCCCGGACAAAATGGCGAACGAAACACCACATGGCCAAGACGCAACCCCGACTAAGTCAGAGGTGTCAGTCGGTCAGTTACTGCTCGTCGAACTGACCCGAGCACTACTGCCATACCTCGGTCCGTATTCGATTACAACGGTTAAACGCGTAGCGCGCACAACCAGCAGTCCAACCGAGTTGATTCGCCAGATTGCCTGTTACATCGACGATGTTGCCAAGAGAGAGTTATTCATGAAAGCGGCAGTGCGAATTTTGTCCGCGTATGCTGCTCCGGCAGCCGAAGAAGTGGCGTCCGCACCACCCAGCTCGGCTGGGGGACGCCCGACATCGCCGATGACCCCTGAGCTTATTCAGCGCGGAGAAGCAGCGCTTGCCGCGATCATCGGGCCATTAGCGGGAGTATTGGTCAGCCGGTACGCATCTGGCGCGGAAAATTCTCGTGAATTCTTTGAGCAGCTAGCGAGTCATCTACGTACTCCTCAAGAGCGCGATAGCTTTTTTATGAGTGTGCGCGCCGCTAATAGAACGTGGCGGCCCGAATAGTTCACCGGCGCGGCAAATTCCTTCTGTTTACAATAATCTGCTAGATCATTCATAGGTACAATCCATGAGCTTAAGGCTAAAGTTCAATGTGATCCTTGTCGCTGTCTTTATCTCGGGCTTCACCACTGTCGGTGTAATCGCCCACCGCTTCTTGCAGCAACAAGCAGTCGAGGACGCAAAACGTGCCGCCACGCTTGTGCTTGATGCGAGTGGGCTGGCAAGCATCGATTCACGCATAGCAACTGCCCTGGGTTCGCGCATTATCGAGATGAGGGTTCGCGAATTCAGCGAGGCGGAAACCCAGTCCGGCCTAGAGGCGGACGTAGTGCAAAAGCTGATCGCGGTAAAGGCTCGGCAAACACAAATAACCGAGGTTTTCAAAACGCCGACCGGATATCAAAAACTGGTGGTGGCGCGAGTCGTGCAAATCGCGGATGGAAGCCCGCGGATCCGTTCTGCCACAATCAACTTCAACGATATAACCGCGACCGCAGAACTTGCCCTAACTACGTTGATGAGTTCATTAGGTGCTGTGTTTTTCGCTGTTTTTCTTGTTTTGAACGTTTTGCTTGATCGAATTATCGTACGACCGCTTGCAGAGATGTCCAGACAGGTGGACGCCGTCTCCATTGGCAACTTCTCTGTTCCCGAATTCGTCCCCGCCTCCAAAGATGAAATCAGCGTACTTGGTATAGCGTTCAACCGCCTGCGGCGCAGCACAGAAGAGGCAATCAAGCTGCTCAAGGGGTGAAAGCGGGTTGAAAATCCCCTTGTCGCGCTCAGATTCTAAAGACCGCGCTGCTTCGGTACCGCGCTTGTAGATGGCGCAATCCCACCAGAATCGCCGCGCTAGCAGGTAAGGCGAGCAGGATACCGAAGAATCCGAATACTTGGCCGAACGCCAACAGAGCGAAAATTACCGCGACCGGATGCAGGCCGATTCGCTCGCCGACAAACTTTGGGGTTACAAAAAAACTCTCCACTATCTGCCCGGCACCGAATACGGCCCATACCATGACCACGCCAAGCAACGCGTCGTACTGAATCACCGCAGCCACCGTGCCGAGCAACATACCCATTCCGACGCCAAGATAGGGAACAAAAACAAGCAGGCCGGTAATCAAGCCAACCGGCAAAGCGAACTTGAGTCCCACTGCCCAAAGACCGATGACATAAAATGCCGACATCACCAGCATGACCAACAACTGACCGCGCAAGAACTCAGATAACACGGCATCAATTTCCGTGGCAATGTTGGTGACGGTGGCATGGATGCGGCGCGGCACTATGTCGTCTACACTCGTCACCAACAAAGGCCAGTCGCGCAGAACATAAAAGAACACAATGGGAATTAGCGCGAGGTTTACCAGAACGCTAACAACGGCCAGCCCACCGGTTCCAACAGTTGCAAAAACACGTCTGGCGATACCTCCGCTATCGGACAGATTTTCTTGCATAAATTGGCGGAAGCTGGCGGAATCGAGCGCAATTTCAATACCGAGACGTTCGCTCAGCCAGGGCACGATCGTCGACTTTACATGATCCAGAAAACTCGGGATGAGTGAGGTGAGCTGTGCGATTTCTTTGTAGAACAACGGCAGCACGATTATCAGTAGCATCGCGACCATTATCAGCAGTAGCAGGACCGCGAGCAGCGTCCCGCTACCGCGCGACACCTCGCGGGCCTCGAGCCAGTTCACCAAAGGGTTGAAAATGTAGGCAAGGATGATTGCGGCTAAAAAAGGTGCCAAGATGGGCGACAGGACCCAAAGTAGGGCACCGAACATGAGCAGTGCCGCCCCCAGAAGCCCGGAGTGCCAGTTAATCCAGCGTGGCATGCGAGGCAGCGATTTCTGCCGAAGTCGTGAAATGAAGGCGGGCTGCGGTCGCTGCGGAGGAGAATTGCGCATATCCGTTAGAATCTAAAGGTTGAGCCCCTGCATTGTAGTTGACTGCACGGCATTGCTCACCAGTTTGTGCGCACCGCATCCGCCATCCTTCCTAACCGGCACTAGCCAGCTGTCGTCCTCGCTGATACCCGCCAATCGCTAAGCTCATCCGTCAAATGTCAACAAACTCCCTCTCTCCGCTTACCTATAAAGACGCTGGCGTTGATATCGAAGCCGGGGATCAATTGGTCGAAAACATCAAACCATTGGCCAAGCGCACCATGCGCCCAGAAGTACTCGGCGGGATCGGCGGTTTTGGTGCACTTGTTGAAGTTTCAAAACAGTACAAAAATCCCGTCATGGTGTCAGGCACCGACGGTGTGGGCACCAAGCTCAAACTCGCATTTCAATTGAACAAACACGATACCGTCGGCCAAGACTTAGTCGCGATGAGCGTGAACGACATTCTGGTACAGGGGGCCGAACCGATATTCTTCCTCGACTATTTCGCCTGTGGCAAGTTAGACGTCGCCGTCGCCACTGATGTGGTTCGGGGCATTGCCCACGGCTGTGAATTGGCTGGCTGCGCACTGATCGGCGGCGAGACTGCCGAAATGCCCTCCATGTATCCAGCTGGCGAGTACGATCTGGCAGGATTTGCGGTGGGCTTGGTGGAAAAGGAAGCCATCATCAGCGGACGCAGTATTTGCCCCGGCGACGTGGTACTCGGCTTGCAGTCGTCTGGCGCACATGCCAATGGTTATTCGCTGATCCGAAAAATTATCGCGCGATCAGGAGTCGACCTGCATCACCCCGACAATCACCAGTTGGCGTTAGACTTATTAGCGCCCACGCGCATCTACGTGAAGCCCCTCCTCGCCCTGGTTAGATCGGGAATAGTGAAAGGGATGGCGCACATCACAGGCGGCGGCCTGACCGAGAACATCCCGCGCGTCCTACCACAGGGTGTGACAGCGGAGCTCAAACGCGACTCTTGGGAGGCCCCAACAATTTTTGCTTGGTTGCAGAAAGTCGGTAATGTTGATGACGCTGAGATGGCCCGTACATTTAACTGCGGCATTGGCATGGTCGTCGTCGTCGCGGAAGCGGACGCCGACCGCGCGAAGTCACAACTTGAGGCCCTAGGTGAACGGGTGTATCGCGTGGGTGAGATTCGCGCGCGCGCGGACGGTGATCCGCAGACTTTGGTTAGGTAGGCCTAGAAATCAGAAAACCCTAGTATTTACGGGCGTTTTCGAGCAAATATGGCTGAAACAAGCCAGCCGGCAACGACTTTCGGAAATTTCTTATGCTCTCAGTCGTCATTCTGATTTCCGGACGTGGTTCCAACATGGAGGCAATCCTCAACGCCAAACTGCCGCTGACGGTAAAGGCAGTCATTTCCAACAAGGCGGGTGCTGCAGGACTGCAAATTGCGCGCAATGCGGGAATCGCGACTCGTGTTGTCGACCACTTGGCCTACTGCTCACGCGAAGCATTCGACAATGCGCTACTGGAGACCATCACTGAATTTTCTCCGGACCTCGTGGTTTTGGCCGGGTTCATGAGGGTTTTAACGGCACAGTTTATTGACCAACTAAACGGGCGGATCATAAATATCCACCCCTCGTTGCTCCCTTCATTTCCTGGACTCCACACCCATCAACGGGCGATTGCGGCCGGAGTGAAGATTCACGGGGCAACCGTCCATGTTGTGACAGCACAGCTCGATCATGGTCCGATCCTTGCCCAGGCCGCCGTGCCAGTGCTTGCCAGCGATGATCCCGATACGCTGGCAACACGTGTTCTTTCGCAGGAACACATCTTGTACCCGGACGTACTGCGGCGCTTTGCCACCGGCGAACTGGCCATAACCAGGCAAGCCGACCCACGCGTCCTCCAACCGGCACTTCCGCACGTTAAGGAAAGCCCCCTGGGGGATCCCACATTGACGAACGGGAACGCCAGTCTGCGTGCCCCTTGGAACTAAATGCCGCAATTCAATTTTCGCTACTCATTAAACCGTCGGTTGTCGAACCCACTCGGACTCGGCGGTTATGCGCTGCTACTGTGTGTCGCTGCGTTCCTCATGGTCGGCCCCGCTCTCGCTGCAAAGGCGGAATCAACCCTACCTAACTCGGTAAAGACAACCTACAAAATCTATCGAGGCGGTGTCTTGCTGGGCAATATTGAAGAACGATTTGAACGTGATGGTGACCGCTACAAAATTACCTCGGCCACTCGCGCTGATGGGCCGATCAGTTTGTTGATACGTGAAGAAATCTCGGTGACTTCCGAGGGTCGAATTACCGCCAGTCGACTAGCGCCGAGTGTCTTTTCTGCTAGCAGAAAATCCGACAGCAGCAAGTCGTTTACTGCGTATTTCAGCTGGGAAAAAAGTGAACTGGTGCGTGAACATGACAGGCTGAACTTCGAGGGAGGCGTTGAAAGGGAAGTCTTTGCGCTACCGACCGGAGCACAAGATCGGCTCTCCGCGATGTACCAATTTATGCTGACCAGGCCAAGCGGGCCTAGGCTATCGGCAGTAATGACGCAAGGCAAACACACCGAACGTTACCGGTACGCGAAACAGGGCGAACCGAGTATTACTACTCAGGCCGGACAGTTCGCAACGGTTTACTACGTGCGTGAAGCAGCACCGGGCGAGTCCAAGGCGGAACTTTGTCTGGCCAAACAACACAATTACATCCCAGTGCGAGTTGTTGTTAAGGACTCGAAGCGAAGTTCGTTCGAGCAACGTTTGGTCGAACTTGTCATTGGATAAGGCATATCAACTGAGCCGTACCGCCCGATGGATAAGTTGATCAATTCCGGCCTGCGTCGGGCGCAATGGAGCAGCTCGCTAAACCACCCGTCTGCGCTGGTGATTGCGTTGGCTGCCTCGATGGCTGTTCACGTCATCATCTATTGGATAACCCCGCGCTTCGCCACCACGTTTACACCCGCCAAGCCGGTGCTATACGATGCAACTTTGGTGCCGCTTGAGTCAGTGCCGACCGCCCCAAAGGTCACCGAAACGCGGTTAGTCAATGGCAAGCGCACTGCCGCAAGATCAGGTGCCCAAACACCAGCGCGCCCTAGACCGACGACCGATAAATCTGAGGCAGGCTTTGCCCCACCGGCGAACGCAATGGCGGTTGCGGCGGCGACGACCGACCCCGTTGAAGCACCAACCAGTGCGGCAGAGAGCGGCCCAGGATCAAGCCCCCCCCCAACTAGTGTCGACCAATCAGTCGCGCCGCAGTCCGGCGAGCCATCAACCGGTAGCGAGCCCCCAAGCCAAAGCGCCCCGGCCTCCGTCGATCCTTCCGCGTCATCAGCAGTAACGCCAGCCCCTGCTCGGCGCGCGCCGGCATTTGCCGAGCGCATCTCCATCGAATACAAGTTGATCACCGCCATAACGGACGGCGTTGCCAGCTTTCGCTGGACCCGGCGCGGTGCCGAGTATGAAATCGACTCCAGTATTCAAGCAACCGGATTTCTGGTGAGCGCGTTTGCCGGCGTGATTCATCAGCAGAGCCGTGGAACCATTACCGAAGATGGTTTACGACCGACGCAATTCTCGATTCGCCGGGGCGAGGGTACGGCCGAACTCGCTGAGTTTCAACGCGCTACCAACTCGTTGGCAATGAAGCGCAACGGCGAAACACGCTCGGTGCCGCTAACCCGCGATATGCAGGACATGCAGAGCTTCTTGTTTCAGCTCGCCTACGACGCGCCATACATGGCTGAGAGTGGTGACAAATTGGATGTCCTCGTTACAAACGCGAGGAAGGTCTATCGTTATCAATTTCGCAAGCTAGGCACCGAGACCCTAGACACCCGTCTGGGACCAATCGAGACGGTCCGGCTGGTATCTGAAACGGCAAATCCGGAAGATCAGTACGAGGTTTGGCTGGCACCTAGCTATTTCTACTTGCCAATGAAGTTGAAATTCTACTTGGGCCGGTTTCAGGCCGAGCAGATGATCACCCGCATCGGTGTTTCCGGGGAAGTTACCGCCCGGTAACCCTTTGCACTCGGTAAACAGTGAGGCTTGGAATAACGGCGCGTGTCTGCGATAATGGCGCATCGCAGTCGCGGGTGTAGGAAATTACGCAGTCCGGCATTAGTTTCAGCCCCGGGCGCATCAGAAAATCAACATCGCCCCCGAGAAATTGTCCCCATGCCGTTGACCCTAGCTCTGTACCACGCCCTCGTTGACGCACTGACGGTTATCCTGCCGTTAGCGTCGCCCGCCGACATCGGGCTAAAGCGCTACTTCAAAGAGCACCCTAAACTTGGCCTGCGTGACCGTGCTTTCATTTCCGAGACGGTGTACAGCGTGCTACGCCACCGCCGTTTCATTGAACACGTAGTAACCGATGGCTCCCCCCGTCGTATGGCGCTGGTTGCGCTCACCCGCTTTATGGGTATTAGTGTGCGCGATTTGCACACGGTCCTGCGTGGCGGTGACGAAGCTTGGCTTGCGCAGCTTAAGGCGAAGCGGCTCGACAATCTCGCCATCGGCATCGAAGCGGAGCTGCCCGACTGGTTGATAAAACGTTTGCGCGACGCCGGAATGACTGACGCCAAGATCATTGATTTTGGCCATTCCATGATGAATCCAGCGCCGCTCGACCTGCGTGTAAACAGTACCAAGGCCAAGCGTGACGCCGTGCTCAAGCAACTGCAACAGGAAGGTCTTAAAGCCACGGCCACGCCGCATTCACCAATCGGCATCCGCCTCGAGGAAAAGCCTTCCCTAACCAAACATCCGGCTTTCATTGAAGGTTTCATCGAGGTACAAGATGAGGGCTCACAGATTCTGGGGCTTATTGTTGAGGCCAAACGCGGCGAGATGGTGGTAGATTTTTGCGCAGGCGCTGGGGGCAAGTCGCTGCTGATTGCCGCGCAGATGGCTTCAGCTGGCCGGGTCTATGCGTTCGACGTCTCAGAAAAGCGTTTGACCAATCTAGCCCCGAGGTTGAAGCGTTCCGGCCTATCGAACATCACGCCGCAGCGCATCGCGAGTGAAAAGGATCCCAAAATCAAGCGCCTTGCGGGCAAGATTGATCGTGTTTTGGTCGACGCCCCATGCACCGGTTTCGGCACCTTGCGTCGCAACCCTGATCTTAAGTTTCGCCAAACCGACGAAGCTATCGCCGAGTTGAACGTCAAACAGACCTCGATCCTCAACGCCGCTGCCAAGCTGGTTGCTCAAGGTGGCCGCTTAGTCTACGCAACCTGTAGCGTGCTAGAGGAAGAAAATGAGAAGATTGTGGAAGCATTTCTTGCCAAACACAGCGAGTTCGAGGTTGTACCCATCACCCAAGTCTTGAAACGTCTCAAGATCGATATCAAGCAGGCAGATGAATATCTTCGCCTCTCGCCAAAGCTGCACAATACCGATGGGTTCTTCGCCGCCATAATGCAGCGCGCTGCAAAATAGATCGACCGTCTTCAATGGTTGGCGTAGACCCTATCGGTATTCTTCAGTACCTCATCTCGGCCCAGGGCCTGCTACAACTCCTACTCATCGCATCGGCGGCCTTGCTGGCGTGGCTCCTGTCGAGATTGTTTCGGCAGAAACTCCCCGGCGGCCTTCAGCCTGAGTTGGCCAAGATGGGCTCAGGCAGCGCCCACCGTATGGTTGCCCCGATGCTCCTATTAGCGCTGATTTGGCTGGGTCGATTCGCGCTGGCGAAACTGCAACCGGTTCCGCTACTGAACATCGTCATTCCCCTGATTGCTGCATTTGTCGTAATCAGACTTGCCGTATATCTGCTTCGGCATGTGATGGCACCGTCAGCACTACCGAAGTCGTTCGAACGCTTTATCGTGATATTCATCTGGGGCACATTTGCACTTTACATCACCGGGGTGCTCGCCGAGATGGCTTCGGCGTTGGAGGATGTGGTGTTTCCCATCGGTGGCAATAAGGTAACCCTTCGGCTCATCGTTGAAGCGGGTCTATCGGCCGCGGTTACGATCTTTATCGCGCTTGGGGTCTCCGGCCTGATTGAAGCGCGCGTTATGAAAGCCGAAGCTCTTGACGTCAGCTCGCGTGTAGTCATTACCAAACTGACGCGGGCTATTGCACTCGCCCTCTCGTTGTTGATTGCGTTGCCACTGGTCGGCTTCGACCTGACGATGCTGTCAGTGTTTGGCGGCGCGCTAGGGGTGGGACTGGGATTTGGCCTGCAAAAGATCGCTAGCAACTACATATCCGGTTTCATCATACTGCTGGATCGCTCGCTGCGTTTGGGGGATTTAGTCACTATTGATAACCGCCACGGCGTAATCGACGCAATCAAGTCACGCTACACGGTCATTCGCGGGCTCGACGGCGCGGAGGCAATTGTCCCGAACGATACCCTCATCTCCAGCACAGTCATCAATCACACCTACACTAACAGTGTAATCCTCGTCAAGATTAGCGTGACTGTTGATTACGAATCCGACCTCGCATTTGTACGCTCACTCCTGCTCGAAATTGCCTGTAATCACCCAAGGGTTCTGAAAGATCGGGAAAGCGCCGTTTTGGTCAAGGCATTAGGCGAAAACGGTATCGAAATCGAGCTTAATGTCTGGATAAATGACGCGGATCAGGGCCAAGGCTCGTTGAGATCCGATCTTTTGACCGAAATCTGGCTGGCTTTCCGGAAACACAATGTTTCCGTGCCATTCCCGCAGCGCCAGATTAGGGTCAAAACAGAATCACAGCAGCTGTGACTGGCATCAAATCAAAGCAGAAAAATCCCCAGTCGCGTAAACTATCGCCTTCTGTAAGGAGACTAATTTGGATATATCAATTCTTAACGGCATGATCGAGCTACCGTGGTGGGGCTATCTGGTGTTCGGCGTCATCATCACCCACATCACGATTGCCGCCGTTACGATCTTCCTTCACCGCGCGCAGGCGCACCGTGGGTTGGATTTGCACTCGATTCCGTCGCACTTCTTCCGATTTTGGTTATGGCTGACAACCGGCATGGTGACCAAGGAATGGGTTGCGATTCACCGTAAGCACCACGCCAAATGTGAAACCATTGATGATCCGCATTCACCGATGGTTTACGGCATCCAGAAAGTGCTCGCCGAAGGCGCTGAATTGTATCGCGCGGAATCGCGTAATCAAGAAACCTTGGATAAGTACAGCCACGGCGTTCCTGACGACTGGATCGAACGCAATGTCTATTCAAGATATGCGTGGCAGGGTGTTGGTTTGATGCTGGTGATTAACCTCGTCCTATTCGGCCCTATCGGCGCGACCATTTGGGCCGTACAAATGATGTGGATTCCGTTTCATGCTGCGGGGATTATTAACGGCATCGGACACTACTGGGGTTATCGCCACTACACGGTTAACGATACCAGCACCAACATCACACCAATCGCCTTCTGGATTGGTGGCGAGGAGCTACACAATAATCATCATGCATTTCCGACGTCAGCGCGCTTCTCGATGAAATGGTATGAGTTTGACTTGGGATGGCTCTATATCCGCATCCTTGAAGCCGTTGGCTTTGCTAAGGTCAAAAAAGTTGCGCCCCAAGCCAAGTTCAACTGGGAAAAGGTGTCGTGTGATGTTGAGACACTGCAAGCTGTGATCTCTCACCGCTTTGAGATCACGACAAGATACGCACACACGTTACGTGCGACCTGCAAGTCTGAGATCGCGCGCCTTCATGCTGAAGGTTCGGCGTTTAACGGCATGCGACTACGCGGTGCGTGGTCGAATTTTCGTGTTTGGATGCAGTCGGACTCAACACAACTATCGGCCGAACACCGCGCGACGCTGGACCGCGCCCTACAGCAAAGTGCTACCCTTGAAAAGGTTTATGCGTTCAAGAAGGAACTTGCCGGTTTGTGGAATCGCTCCACTGCCTCTAAAGAGGAGTTGGTGGTTCGTTTGGAAGATTGGTGCAAACGTGCTGAGGCCTCTGGTATCGAGGCGCTTCAACAGTTTTCGCGTCGCATTCGCGCCTACGCATAAACCACAAAAGTGCTCAGCCAATAAAAAACCCGCCTTCGGCGGGTTTTTTATTTTTTGAAACTAATGGGGGCAAACTACTTAAGCTTTGTCTCTTTATAAGAAACGTGTTTACGCGCCTTCGGGTCGTATTTCATCATCTCCAGCTTTTCTGGTGTGGTACGTTTGTTCTTGCTGGTTGTGTAGAAATGTCCAGTACCGGCGCTGGACTCCAATTTAATTTTTTCGCGTCCACCTTTAGCCATGGTCGCTCTCCTTAAACTTCAACGCCGCTGGCGCGCAGATCGGCTAAAACAGCATCAATGCCATTCTTGTCAATCGTGCGCAAACCTGCAGTGGTCAGACGCAGACGCACCCAACGGTTTTCCGACTCCACCCAAAAACGACGGTACTGCAGATTTGGCAAAAACCGACGCTTGGTCTTGTTGTTCGCATGGGAAACATTGTTGCCCACCATTGGGGCTTTTCCCGTCACTTGGCATATGCGTGCCATAGGACACCTCTTTCAAACTGTGCTGCGGTTAGAAACGCGGATCGAAACTACCGATTCCATTTATTTTGTTGACTATTCACTAACGCCATAAGGTTGGCGAGTGAAGCCTAAAATTATAACAAAACCAGATACTTAGCGCAACTGCGGGAAACAACCGGACCGTACCGGCTTAGGCCGACCACAATCCTTGCTCCGCGAAGGACAGCGATGCCCCTGGCGCAACAATAAAGTGGTCAAGCACACGCACGTCAATTAACGAAAGCGCTTCTGCTAACGTTTTAGTGAGGGTTCGATCTGCTTGGCTTGGGCTCGCTTCGCCCGACGGGTGATTGTGCGCAAGAATCACCGAGGCCGCATTGTGAGCAAGTGCTCGCTTGACGATTTCTCTCGGATAGACCGATGTTTGTGTGAGTGTCCCCCGAAACAATTCATCCACCGCGATTACCCGGTTCTGCGCAGTCAGGAAGACCGCGACAAAAACTTCATGGGGCAATCTCGCCAGCGTCATGCGTAGATAGTCTCGAACGGCGCGTGGATTGGAGAGCGCATCGGCGAGTTTGATCTCCTCATGCAGCGCACGTTTCGCCATTTCCAGCACCGCCTGCAACTGGACAAACTTCGCCTCACCCATGCCATTGACTGCGGTCAGTTGCTCGTAAGATGCACTAAACAAGCCGTGTAACGAACCAAACTTGCCGACAAGATCTCGCGCAAGATCAACGGCGCTCTTGCCTTTGGTCCCGACTCGCAGAAAAATGGCCAGTAACTCGGCGTCCGACAATGCCGCTGCGCCCTTGGTGATGAGCCGCTCGCGCGGTCGTTCGGCCTCCGGCCAGTTAGTGATTGACACGCAATACCCCCTCCGCGATCTCATAGAATTCGTTAACATGCAACGCATCAATCTGGACTTCTGCCTACTCAGACAGCAGCGGGAGAGCAACGGTCGTGAATGTGTCGGCTGGTAGTGAGAACGCTCTAGCCAAAACTCTCTGGTGTTTGATTTTAGGAGTTTAGGCGGCAGCGGCAGTCGCGCCTCTTGTTGCCGTAAACGGACCTCACATCGCGTGAATTAGACGTTTTTAACAACTTATAAGCATATTTATGCGCTAGATATCTAAACACATTCTTCCCTACCAAGCTGAAATCGTAGAAAGGCCACCTTCACTTTTGCGAAGCAAAACGTCAGCGCCGAATGCGACATACTCGCGAGGTTCCGACAACGCTGATCAGTCAAACGCCATCACAGAACCGACGCCATCATTCAGCGATCACGTACGAATAATAGTGTTTAACTGCGCTTAAAATTGGTTCAAATTTCGGTAAAAGCAGGCATCCACTTACCAAACAGTCGAAACCCCATCCGTTTAGGCCACCATGTCCCTACCAAAGATCGATGTCCGTATCGTAGATCCCAGACTCGCAACTCAGCTACCAACCTACGCAACCCGGGGGTCTGCTGGCCTAGATCTCCGCGCCTGCATCGAAGCACCGATGACACTCAAGCCGGGGGAATCCAATCTGGTTGCCTCTGGCATGGCCATTCATATAGCCGATGCCGGTTACGCCGCACTGATCTTGCCGCGTTCGGGCTTGGGCCACAAACACGGCATCGTGCTCGGCAATTTGGTCGGGCTAATCGATTCTGATTATCAAGGACAAATTTTTGTATCCGTCTGGAATCGCGGGCACGCTGAGTTCACCATTCAGCCGATGGAGCGGATCGCGCAGATGATCATTGTCCCGGTGGCACAGGTCGAGTTTAATGTTGTTGATGCCTTTGATGCCTCCGAGCGCGGCGCTGGCGGCTTTGGCAGCACCGGCAAGAAGTAGCGTAGGCGGAGATCCGTCGTCCGCCGTTAAGGTAATCTGCCACCAACCTCTTTAGGCCAATCCAATGAGTAGGCAACCGACCACATTTGCCGCGTTTCTTCTGAGCGCGTCGCTTCTCGCGGCACCGTTTTCGTCGCAAGCACAACCCGCCGATGGCAAGCCGCAGACCGGCCTGCCCAAGATCACGCTAAGCGCCGGAGGCCAAACCATCATTGCGGATGTCGCGGCGACTGACGAATCACGACAAAAGGGCCTGATGTTCCGTACCAAGATGGCCAAGAACGAAGGCATGTTATTTGTGTTTACACAGCTCGGTTATCACGCAATGTGGATGCGCAACACGCCGATCAATCTCTCGGTCGCCTACATGGACGATGAAGGCAAAATTCTCTCTATCCACGAAATGGAAGCCTTCAATGAAACCTCGCACCAAGCTGCCGGCCCTGCGCGTTACGCGCTGGAAATGAATGCCGCCTGGTTTTCGCAAAACAAGGTGAAGGTCGGTGACCGAGTTGGCGGGTTGGAAAAAGCACCCAAACCGAAGTAACGGACTAGGTACAGCGGTTGGCGCTAAAGGCCAAAAGCTAGACTTCACAATCGCTTTCCGATTTCATCGTTGAATCCGCCGGATCAAATGAACAACAATTCGACTCCGATGCTTGTTGGCCGCTTCGACGGAAAACTTGATTTTGTTGTGTCTGTATCTTAATGCAGTAACTTTGCAGAAGTTGTGAATTTCAATATGGTCCCTTCGACATTTTCAAACAAGGTAGACGTCAGATTGCAGGAATCGAAGCGATTGAGAGATCGAATTTGCCTATTCTTCTTCTATCTCGGTGTTGGGCTTCTTTTCAGTCACGAGCTAGACGCAGTCGTTCAGTCAGAGTGGCGTCTCTTGTATGTCCTTCGAGACCTGCCTGACGAAAGGGCCATGCAGGTCTTTATTTGGCTGCATGTACCACTATTTGGTTTGATCGCTTGGTTGACGCATCACGGCGCGTCCAGTGTTCGCCTTTGGTCAAGAGTTGTTTTATCAATGTTCCTGATTGTGCATGCAGGCCTGCACTTTCGACTTTCGACGAGTCCGCTCTATACCTTTGACTCAGCCCTATCAGTTGTTCTTATCTACGGTGCCGCGCTTGCGGGCCTCACGTACCTTGTTTGCATTAAATGGTCGGCTAGCCCCAATGACGCCTAATGATTCGCTCAAGCGTTAGCCTGCCGCTTTCGCGCAACTGCGATGTCCGCGCCGGGTCACCTACAGCGCTTACTCACCCCGCCAACCCCACTCGCGCCACCCGCCCAACATCGGGAAATACAGACCTAGCCTGATTCGTTTTGACTCCGGCAACATCGCCTGAACCAATGCCGCATAGGTTTCAAGTTGCGCTGAATAACGCCGTTGTTCGTTATCGAGGAACGCCTCGACATCCGCGCCTTCGTGGCTACCGGTCTTGAAGTCGATGATCCAGCGCACGCCTTCGGCATCAACAAAAGTCCGATCCAACGCCACATTCATAAGCGCGCCGTCGATCAGGCCGGTGAGTCGCCACTCCGACCGCGCTTTGCAGTGTTCCATAAGCGCCCAGCGTCCGCGCGGATCAGCCAGTATTCTGTTCAGCGCCGCTACAATACGATCACATGCCGCGTTCAGCGCATTGTTGCCCACACCCAAACGCGTGAGCTCTTTCTGAAACAATGGACGCGATGCGTCTATACGTTTTGCGTCCCACGTCTCCAAGCCGTCCGACGCGATGCGTTGCAAGAACGTGTGCACAGCTGTGCCGACATGGCGGGCGATATCCGTCGCCCATTCAAAGTCGATCTGTGGGGTTGATGCGTCGATTGGTTTGCCCTCGCCGAACGCATTCACGCTGTTCGGCAAGACTGCTGGCACCATCTCTGGCAGCGGAAAATCGAGGACGAGGCGAGTCGGTCTAGTCACCTCAATACGGCTGGCGGGCGGTGTCTTTTTTTCTGTCGTCGCCGCGTCTTTGCGACCTAACGCAGTATCCGAAGTCAGCGAAGTGACCGATGGCAAATGTTGTTCATTTAGCGCGGGCCAGAGTGCCGCGAGCAGGCTCGCCGCTTTTGGCGCAACGATTTCCGGCACACCGTCTTTGTCTTTGATTGCCAGCGTGGCCAAAAAATGTAAGTGCCGCTCGGCTCGCGTGGCCGCAACATAAAGCAGGCGAATGTCTTCGTGTTGCTGCTTCGCTTGATCGAGTTTGGCGATGTATCGGTAAATGGCGTCGGCGGCATCATCCGCCCCCGTCTCACGGATCGGCGCAAGCAACAGTTCGTGGCCGTCAGTATCAACATCGGCTTGCTCTGCCCATACTAACAACTTCTTGTTGTCACGCCGTGGCAGGCGATCCAAGCCGGGAACGATCACGGTATCAAACTCCAGTCCCTTGGCTTTGTGGATGGTCATGATCTCTATCGGCGGTACTATGTTGGCGCGGTTGGCGTCATCGGCGTTGTTGATATCATGGATTAAGCCACCGCCTCCAGAATACAACCGATCTATCTGTGCTTGCAGCGAAACGAGGCTGACAATCTGCGCGCCGCCGCTTTGTTCCCGTGCCTCGGTCTCTAGCAAATCCAGAAAGGTCATAGCGTCGTCGAGATCGGTGGTTGTATCCAGACAAGCCGGGCCCGATAAGGCCAACCAGCATTGCTCGACGGCATCACGAAGAGGAATGCGGCGACGCATTTGCAAAGCCGTATATAAAACGTTGCGCAATTTCTCAACTCGCAGACGGCCATCTACGGAAAGTAGTTCAAGCCGTGCAGCGTCATTGATCATTTCCCAAATGGTCCGCGGGTCCGGCGTTAATGCACCGCCGACCGGCAAAACACTCGCCGAAAGTGCAGCAAGGTCGTTTAGCGTCAACCCGCACCATGGCGCACGCAGGATGGCCAGCCACGCGATGCGGTCAGCCACGTGCAATAGCGCGCGGGTAAGAGCGAACAAATCCTGCACCACCGGCCGGTCCTTGAGCAGATCAATATCAACGGCATGAAAAACGATACCTGCCGCTTTCAACGCCGGCACAATTTGATCCAAGTGGCGGCGGTTACGAGTGAGCAGCGCAATACTTGCGTCCGGTTTATCGAGCCGCGTTTGTCGGACAATAGCAACCACCTTCGCGGCTTCAATCTCGCCGGGGCTGGCTGTTGCTTGCCGCTCCGCGTCGCTCTTGTTACCCTGATCAACTAGCGTCCAGTGCATGCTGACTGCATCTTCTGCGGGTTGCCCATCGTTGCCAAATGCAACACATCGCGCATAGGGCACTAGGCCCGTTGCGGCGTCTTCCGCCGCCGGCATTAACTGGCTAAAGGTGTTGTTCACCCACGCTACCACCCCTGGCACCGAGCGGAAATTGACCGATAGCGTCAGCGGCGTAAGTGACACCCCTCCCAGGCCCACGCGGCGCGCGCGCAGGAACAAACCCACCTCCGCCTCGCGGAAGCGGTAGATTGATTGCATCGGGTCACCGACCACAAACAAGGTGCGCCCATCGTCCTGACTCCAACCACGGGTGAGTTTTTCCAGCAATTCAAATTGTGCAAACGAGGTGTCTTGAAACTCATCTACCAGCAAATGGCGGATACGAAAGTCGAGCGCCAGTGCAAGATCAGTTGGCTCGTCGTCCGACCCCAAGGCCCGCGACGCCGCCTGCGCAATTTCGGTGAAGTCACACTCGCCCTCCGCAGCGAACACATCCCACAGTTGGGCGGTGGCGTGTGGCAACAGACGAACGATTGCGCCCAATACCTCCCACTGCGCATCGGAGTATTCGCCAGGCGGCAGCGCACGCAACGCGTCCAACTTGTTTGCCAAAAGTTCGCCTCGTGCAGCATCGGTCGCCATCGATTCCAACAGCGCGCCGATGCGCGTCTTCATCGCATCCAGCAGCGCCTTTTCCTGCTTGATTTTGCTGGTGGGAAAGCCAATCTTCTTGTTCACGCCACTCGGTTTGCGCCATGTACCTTCCTTGGTGAGCAACAAATCGGCAATCGCCAGCCATGCTGGCAGCGACTGCAAGGCACCACTTGGAAACGAGTCGAGGTTTGCACAACGTGAAAGTGCACTATCGACGGACTCTTTGAGCAAGTTTTGCCCGGAAAAGCGCACCAGTTCTAGGGTTTCGGTTCTTTCAATTGCCGGATACAACGCGGCGACTTCCGCCACCGCATGCTTCCGCACTCGTGAAAGTGCCGCTTCCAAGGCTTCGCGCTGGTGCATCTTGGGCAGGTTACGCAACCAATGGTCGCGTCCGCGCAACATATCAGCGATCAGGGCTTCGACCACATCAAGGTTGTTGTCGAGATGCGTCAAAAGTGTGGCGATGTCGTCGGCGACGGCATTGTCGTCGTTTATCTGCGCGATTAACTGACGTGCCGCGCGGCGGTACAAGACGCTCGCGTCGTCGACGCTTTCCGGCTGCGCGCCAAAGCGCGACATCATCGGCATCTGTCGTGTCAAAGAGGTGTTCAGTGAATCGATAGTCTGGATGCGCAGGCGCGCCGAATTTGCCAACAGCTGCCAGTTCCGCTCAGCGTCGCGTGCCAACACTTGTGCAGCGAGCGTGCGGGTTGGTGCATCGTCGGCCACCGCCTCACCGGTACCTTCACTGACACCTGCAAACGCACTCAACACCCGCGCACGCATCTCCGCCGCCGCTTTGCGAGTGAAGGTAATGGCGATCACCTCTTCCGGCTCATCGACGGTCGCCAACAGCGCCAGATAACGCTGAATCAGCAGCCGCGTTTTACCCGACCCGGCGGGTGCGCGGACGATAAAGGATCGGCCAACATCAAGTGCTTGGAGGCGCTCATCGTGGTCAATCACAACCCTAGACACGCTACTCATCGTCGACCGTGGCTGTGTCGTCAATTTCACTCGCAACGCCAGTGAATTCCGCTACTCGGCAAATGCTCTGTAGATCACACTGCGCGCAGGTAAGTCCAGCGTTTTTTGGATCAACGGCAGCAACACCGTTCACAAACTGCCTCGCCAGATTGTCCAGCGCGACTTCCCATTCTTGGCACAATACGCGCCACGACTCGTAGCCACGTTCCCGCATGCCGCGCTTTTGTTCAATCGGCGTAACGTTGGGCAACACATTTTCCGTTACAGAAACACCTTCAAAGCCAAATGTCTTACCGCGTTTTAGCAGGGCGAATGCCAGTGCTGAAATTTCCTGTTCGGCAGTGTGAAGATAAAGCGGCAGCTGTGGTTCATCGGGACGTTCGCCAATCCAGCTCTTGACCTGTGCAACGCCGGTTTTGTAGTCAATCAATGCGTAGCTGGCGTCTTGCAGGCGATCAAGACGATCAAGTTGCAGCCGCATCAACAGTCCAGCAACCTCCACCCTACGTGCGTCTTCACACGCCACCACCTCAAACGGCAGTCGTTCACGTTCAACCGCCAGCCAAGCGCTCACCACTGCGCATAGCCTTGCGCGCTCAATGGCGGCAAACCGACCGACCAACATTTCGGCACCGTCAGCGTACGCCTCGGCAATCGCTTGATGCACGGCACCGCCGATAAGTGTGCTGGTGGCGTCTGCGCCCAATGCAAGCAACGTTTCTTGGGACTTTAGTTTCGACCAAACGATACTTAGTACCCGATGCAGCAACGTGCCACGGGCGGCGGCATCAAGACCGACTGCAGGCTCTGCCAATGGTTTGGCGGACAAACGATGCCGCGCAAACGCGCGGAATGGGCACGCCGCCTGGTCTCGAATAATGCTCGAGCCACCAGACACGGTGGTCGGCGTTGGCAAGGGCGGCAACACCGTATCTGGAATCGCCAGGCGGGGATAGATTGCATTGATGGCCAGTAGCGCCTCGGCATAGTTCGCCATCATCGGGCGCGCAGATTGCAATACAAAGTGACTGATCAGAGCACTTGCCGACCGCGCCTGCTGGTTGCCACTGCTGCTGCCAGCATCGTTGCGCGGATACACTGCATGGCTGACAGTCAGCTCGCGGGCACTATGTAGCCATCCGTCCGTGATGCGTTTGTCGAGCGCGAGCGACGCTGCCGCAGAAGCCTCGGTCACACCTGCCCGCCGCTGTAGTGCCGCAGGAATGAAGGGATTGGGACGCGCCGCAAGTGGCCACGCATCGTCGCTTAGGCCGGTCACCCAAATGGCGTCAAACGGGTCAAACGATTGACCAGCCGACTCAAGAATTCCCAGCACCTGAATCGG
>JBEILF010000032.1:0-20363 GCA_040379385.1 Burkholderiales bacterium
GCGTCGCCACACACTTTTTGCCCGCAACTTTGTGCTGGGTCTTGCGCGCAGCGGCGCGCCGCTGCGCGCGGCTCCTGCGCGAAACGCAATCTTGCCTGTTCCTCAACCCGACGCGCTTCCGCCTCCGCCACCAACATATCTTGTCGACGCTTGGCCTCTTGGGCGGCCTGCTCCACACGTTTTACCTCTGCGGCTCGTTCCAATTGAATTTGCACCAGAAGAACGCGCCTTTTCTCAATCTGTTGCCACCATAGGCCGCCGAGCAAAGCAACAATGGTGACTACGGTACCGGGTAACGCGGTACGCACTAGCGACCCACCCCGCTGCCGCTTACTGCACCACAATGCAAGTTCATCGTCATGTGCCAAGCCTGAATATTTCATGCGTCGCCGGTTGCTTAGCAGGGCGTTGCTTCCGGGCGATTGGCAAGATTGGCAAACCAATTTGGCTGGTTTCTCTCTTGCTGTGGATGCGTGCTGCAGGTTCGCTCTCGGGCGATTCGACGGCGATTTTGCGCCTTGCTGCCGAAGCATGGCCCGCTATGCTGTGCTTAGTCAGGCAAAAAATCGCTCGCCTGTTCACCTACTCGCCCGCGTTCGAATGCGCCGCCATGAAATGTTCAGGCTAGCGCAACATCATATCGGTGAGGGCGATTTTCGCATGGGTTAGTCAACCAATCATCGCCGATCACTCCGTCTCGTCGAGCGCGCAATCTTGCTCGGCGACCTCGACCAGCTGTTGATACTGTCGCATGATCTAGGCCTCAGATGCGTTCCCGGACAGGCTCAGTGCTTCATAGTGATTTTGCATCTATCACTCCTCAACCATCCAAGCGGAGAACCTCCGCCCCGCGCCAGAACTATTTCTGCGCCTTGTCACAAGTGTCGGCAATCTTTCTGCCTTCCATATTCATGGTCATGCTGCCGCGCGGACTGCTGACGTTCATTTTCATTTTGTACTCGTCTTTGCCGTTATGCGTCAGCTTGCCGTCGCCGGTGGTGCCGTCAACACACTTCAAAGACCACGTAACGGTGCTGCCATCAACCTTTGGTTGGACTGGATCACATTCCCCCTCACCGCGTGGCATCATCGGGGTCCGCTGTTCGTTCCATTTCACTTCGCCCGGCTTAACACACCGCGTCGCGGTCATACCATTGGCCATTTTTGCCGCTATCTCCGGCGGCATGCCAAGCATGTCTATCTTACTCGTGATCCGCCAGAGGCCCGGTGGCATTTCCTTGAGCTCAGCCGCAGACACGGTGACGCCCAGCAGACTGGCCGTGAAGCCGATTAATAGTGCTTTCATCATAGTTTCCACCCCAGTCGTCGTTTTGCAGAGCTGGGATGCTACCGTGCCGACTACCCCCTGACAATACCGCCAACTTTGCGCGGCAGTAGCGGGTGAAGCCAACCACCCACGCCAGCGACAAGCGTCAATGACACAACTCAAACACGCCGGGGCGTTTTGTCGGCAAAATAGCGTCAAACAATAAAGGTGAGGGAAAACACATGGAAATCATGTCGATGGAGTTTTTACAGGCGTTGCTGGCGATCATCGCCATCGACTTAGTGCTGGCGGGCGATAACGCCATCGTGATCGGTCTGGCGGCGCGAAATCTGCCCCCCCACCTGCAAAAGAAAGCCGTGTTCTGGGGTGCCATCGGCGCGGTCGTGGTGCGTGCGGTGTTGACCATGGGTGTCGTCTGGCTGCTGAAGATCCCAGGCTTCCTCCTCGCTGGCGGTGTTGCTCTGATCTGGATTGCCTATCAGTTGGTGGCCGATGAAGGTGGCGATCACGACAATATCCAAGGCGGCACCACATTCCGGCAGGCGATTCAAACCATTGTGGTGGCCGACGCCATCATGGGTGTAGACAATGTGCTCGCCGTTGCTGGTGCCGCGCACGGCAGCTTCTTGCTGGTGGTGTTCGGTCTGTTGGTTAGCATACCGATCGTGATGTGGGGCTCTACGTTGATCCTGAAATGGGTGGAGCGTTTCCCGCAAATCATTGTTGCTGGCGCGGGCATTCTTGGTTGGACAGCCGCCAAGATGATCATATCCGAGCCGCTCATCAAACAGTTTTTTGTTGATCACCACGAGTGGAGGATTGTTCTCTACGTATTCTGTATCGGCATTGTCATGTGCATTCCAATGCTGAAGCGGCTGCAAGGCAGGTTATCCGCTACGCCTCTGTGTTTTGCATTCACTATCGTCTGGCTGATGGTGTTTGATTACTTGGAGGAATACACGGCGGCGCGTTATTTTCCGGCAGGTGAAGTGCCGATTGCGATGGAGCTAATTGATCTCGTGATGTGGCTCGGATGGATTCCCTTTGTCATCATGCTGTCCAAGGCCTTAATACCGCCACCCGCCCCGCCGACTGCATCCACAAAACCCGCTGATCAGGCGTCGTGATGTATCGCGCGGGCGCGAAAGCCGACTGCCGCCAAGCGCGTCACGATCTCGTCGATATGCGCCGCGTTGCGCGTCTTAAGAACAAATTCCACCTCCGCGCTTTGCACCGGTAAGTTGGTGAAAGCGCGCTGGTGATGCACTTCTTCGATGTTGGCATTCGATTCCGCGATCACGCTTGTGATCTTGGCCAACGCCCCCGGTAAATCACGCAACTCGACTTTGATACGAGCCAGACGGCCGGAGCGCACCATACCGCGCTGAATGATTTCGGCCAACATTAGCGGATCGATATTGCCACCGCACAATACCAAACCAACTTTGCGACCAACGAAGCGATGACGATGACGCATCAGCGCGGCCAGCGAAACCGCGCCGGCCCCTTCGACCACAGTCTTTTCGATTTCGAGCAACATCACAATGGCCTGCTCGATATCACCTTCGTCGACCAGCACAATATCGGTCACAAGCTTCTCTACAATGGCGAGGGTGTGTTTCCCCGGCTCTTTGACCGCGATGCCCTCGGCAATCGTCGACGGGCCGTAGCTCGCCGTTGTATGGTTAACCGCCGCAAACATGGATGCGTAGCGCGTCGTTTCCACCCCCACCACGTCCATCGTCGGCTTCAACGCCATGGCGGCGGTAGCAATACCTGAAATCAGACCACCGCCACCGATGGCAATCGCGAGGGTGTCGATATCGGGTTGCTGTTCGAGCATTTCGAGTGCAATCGTTCCCTGACCGGCGATCACCTTTTCGTCATCGTAAGGATGCACAAATACTAGACCACGTGCTTCGGCGAGCGCGAATGCGTGTACCTTGGCCTCGTCAAAGCCTTCACCGTGTAAAACCACCTCCGCACCATGACGACGCGTCATCTCCACTTTTACATTCGGCGTGTACTGCGGCATGACGATGACGCTCGGGATACCAAGGCGCGCCGCGTGGTGGGCAACACCCTGCGCGTGGTTACCGGCACTTGCTGCAATCACACCACGCTGCTTCTGGGCATCATTGAGTGAAGCCAACTTGTTTAGCGCACCTCGCTCCTTGAAACTTGCCGTGAACTGATGGTTTTCAAACTTCAGGTAGACCTCGGCTCCGGTGATCTCGGACAAGGTGCGCGAGTGCAGGCATGGCGTGGTCACCACATGCCCCTTTAGCGTCTGTGCCGCCTGCTTTATGTCATCGAGAGAAATCATCGGGACTTGCTGACTTGTAAACTACGCCGCGAGGCTAAGCAGTCGGCGGCTTGCGACCGTCGACGTTTAAGAAACGGTAATCAACCTCCGGCACCTTGCCGGAGACCAGATCGGCAAGGGCGCGGCCCGACCCCGGCCCCTCGGTCCAGCCTAGGGTGCCGTGGCCCGTGTTCAGAAACAGATTCGAGTAGTTGGCACGACCGATCAAGGGGCGGTTAGAGGGTGTCGATGGTCGGAGCCCCGTCCAATACTGCGGTCGGTCATAGTCCGCCGCGTTCGGAAATAACTCACGCGCCCGCTTAATCAACGCCTCGCAGCGCACCATATTGAGTTCGGTGCTGTAACCGGCGAGCTCGGCCGTGCCGGCGATCCGCATACGGTCCCCCACGCGCGAAAACACAATTTTCATCGCCTCGTCGGTGAGGCTGACTTGGGGCGCACCACCAAAACCTTCGGTAACCAGTGTGGCCGAATAACCCTTTGCCGGATATACCGGGATTGAAACGCCGATCGTTTTCAACATCGGCGTGCTGTACGAACCAAGACAAACCACATAGGCGTCGGCCGACATTGCTTCGTAGCTAACGCAGCCCCTCTGCTTGACCACAACACTCGAAACACGCGCAGGTTCAGCACTTTTGTCGACGCGCAACGCCTCAATGGAGGTGTCGTACATAAACTTCACGCCACGCGCCGCCGCGAGTTTGGACAGGTTCTGTGTGAACTTGAAGGCATCACCGGATTCATCTGTTTTCGCATAACTTGCGCCGCGCAATTTTTGCCCCAAACTCGCCAGCGCGGGCTCAATACGCAGCGCCTCTTCACGGCTGATCACATGGCGCTCAATACCGTACTGGGACAGCAATGCGCACGCCTCGGCAGCACCGGCATAGTCAGATTCTTCGGTATAAAACTGCATGATGCCGCAGGTTAAATGATTGTATTCGATACCCGTTTCGGCGCGCAGTGCCTGCAACGATTCCCGACTGTACAAACCGAGGTTCACCATCTGTTGAATATTAAAGCGATAACGCGACGGCAAACACTCAATCAAAAACTCCAGTCCCCATGAAAGCTGTTGCCAATCTAATTGCGGTCGCAGCAAGAGCGGGGCGTCTTCCTTAAACAGCCACTTGATTACCTTCATCGGCGCAGAGGGCGTCGCCCACGGTTCGGATTGCGAGACCGAAACCTGCGCCCCGTTGGCAAAACTCGTTTCAAGCCCCGCCGCCGACTGCCGGTCCACGACCACAACATCGTGCCCTAACTTGGACAGATACCAAGCAGAACATACGCCGATGACGCCCGCCCCCAAAACGATGACTTTCAAACCCGCCTCCGATTTACCAGCATAGAACAGCGGATGTGAGCAAAATCCGCAACGGCGCAGTCTATGAGAATGCGCTACTATTGTCAAAAAATGACGGTGACTAAAAGGTACACATAAAACAACCCTGTCGCATGAAAACCGCCCTTTATCAGCTTGTTCAAACCGCGTGTACGTTCAACCCATCGGACTCTTTGCTGCCGTTCAATGTGGAAGGCGTACTTGTCGGCTGGATGAACAAGTCTTTCGCCGAGCGCCTCGAAGCATGGCCCGAGTTGTTCGTCATGCGCCCGCGCGGGGTCGGGATGATCGGCGATTTTCCGAATGCCGAGCATCGCAGCGCGGCAATGGCCGAGGTGGTAGAGAGCCTTGCCACACAGGATGTTATTCGCGGCTGGCGAAACGAATTGGTGGATGTGGGCGAGACTTTTCATTCACCACCACTGTTGCACATAGAACGTGCCGCATCACGTTACTTCGGCTTCACCATGTATTCCTCGCATTTGAACGGCCTGACGGCAAGACATGGCCAGCCGTATATGTGGCTCGCCAAACGCGCGGCAACGAAGTATATGGATCCGGGCAAGCTCGACAACATTGCCGCCGGTCGTATCGCACGAGGATACACGCCCATGACCACCCTGATTAAAGAGAGTTTTGAAGAAGCCGGGATCCCAAACGATCTGGCTAAGCAGGCTCATGCGGCCGGGGCGGTGCGGTGTAAACAGAAAGTTGAGGAAGGGCTGCATAATGAGGTGGTATTTGTGCACGACCTCGTCCTACCAGATTCATTTGTACCCACACCACAAGACGGCGAAGTGGAAAGTTTCGAATGCGTGCCCGTTGTCGATTTGCTCAAGCGACTTGAGCGCCCTTCTCAGTTCACCATCGATTCGGCACTGGTGATTGTGGACTGCTTAATCAGACGCGGCTACATCAATTCTGATCGGGAAGACTATCTCGATTTGCTGCACGCGATGCGCCCGTAGCGGATCATGATGGATCCGGTCGTCCTATTCTTTGTCCTTGGTGTGGTGGCGCGTCTGGTCAAGAGCGACCTTCGCTTACCCGAAGCGCTTTACGAAACGCTGTCCATCTATTTGTTGCTCGCCATCGGCTTAAAGGGCGGCGTTGAACTGGCAAAACATCCCATCAGTACGGTGGCACCGCAGGCGATGGCCATTGTGGTGATGGGACTGTTGTTGCCACTACTCGCCTATCCGATTTTGCGATTTATTGGCCGACTCAACAACTTCGATGCGGCAGCCATTGCA
This sequence comes from Burkholderiales bacterium, assembly GCA_040379385.1. Lineage (GTDB taxonomy): Bacteria > Pseudomonadota > Gammaproteobacteria > Burkholderiales > Usitatibacteraceae > UKL13-2. The sequence goes on from JBEILF010000032.1 coordinate 6,216, forward strand.
GCACACTACGGTTCCGTATCGGTGGTGACATTTGCCGTGGGCCTCGCGTTTGTCACAAAACGCGGCATTGCTTACGAAGAGTACATGCCATTGTTCGTCGCGCTGTTAGAAGTGCCCGGCATCATCGTAGGTATCCTTCTCGCGCGCCTGCACACACTAAAGTCAGTGCATTGGGGAGAACTTGCCCGCGAAATTATGTTCGGCAAGTCTGTCGTGCTGCTGGTCGGCGGTCTGTGTATCGGCTGGCTGGCGGGGCCTCAAGGCATCGATCCGATGCGCGGCCTTTTCTTCGATCTATTTAAGGGTGTACTCGCATTGTTCCTGTTGGAAATGGGTCTGGTTGCCGCGAGTCGTCTTAGCGATTTAAAAAAATCCGGTCCGTTCCTAATCGGCTTTGGCGTTGTTATCCCCGTACTGTTTTCGTTCATCGGTGCCGGGCTTGGCACTTTGCTCGGACTCTCATTGGGCGGCACCACCCTGCTTGCCGTACTCGCCGCGAGTGCGTCCTATATTGCCGCGCCCGCCGCGATTCGCATTGCCGTTCCTGAAGCCAATCCTAGCCTGTCAATTGGTGCCGCGCTCGGTATCACCTTCCCTTTTAACCTCACACTTGGAATACCGCTGTATTTCGAGATTGCCAAGATGCTGCATAAATGAATACACACCCGAAGCAACTGCTGGTCATTATTGGAGAAGCGACACTGGAAAAGTTTCTGCTGCGCGACATCAAGGGTTTTGGTGCTCACGGCTATACCATTGCCGAAGTGCGTGGTGGTGGCGAACACGGCATTCGAGACGCTGAGTGGGAGGGCAGCCGCTCGATTCGTATAGAAGTTGTCTGCGAAGAGGCCGTCGCTGAAAAGATTGCCGAGCATGTGATTGCGCATTATGCAAAAAACTTTTCGTTATCGTTGTACGTATCTCAAGTCGGCGTGATTCGCAAAGACAAATACTAGGGTATCTCTGAATAAGTCCATTTCGTCGCTTCACATTTGCCCGAGGCGGAGATTGCTTCCGAAAAATCTTCTCCGTGCATCTCAATCAAATGCGGGGTCGAAGTACTTGCGTGTTTGCCAGCGTCGGTGCCTTGTCCGGCTTAGAACTGAACTCGTTCCGAGCTTGCCTAAACTTACCCTGACCGGTCGCGTCCGTTGAGCAATGCCGCACTCCTGATTATCATCATCGCTGCGTTGTTACACGCGAGCTGGAACTATGTTTTGAAGCGCTCTGGTGGCGGCCTCGGCATTCTCGCCCTATCTGCGGCAACAGCGGGCGCGATACTCACGCCGATTGCGTTCTTCATGATTTGGCAGGGTTTCAGTTTCACCTGGCCGATCGTCGGCATGGTGGTGGGTTCTGGCATCATCCACATCGGCTATTTCTTGTTACTTGATCGCGCGTATCGGTCGGGTGGCGACCTTTCGGTGGTCTATCCGCTGGCACGCGCCACCGGCCCGCTTCTCACCATCATTGCAGCGACATTGTTTTTTGGTGAACGCATGACACCAATCGCTCTTGCGGGGGCGGTGCTCATCGGCGTTTCAGCGCTTGTCTTGACGGGCGATCCGCGTAGACTTTTTTCACGCAATAAAACCACCGGCGCTCACTCCGGTGCGAGTTTCGCCTTGCTATGCGGTTGTGTGATTGCCGCCTACACCGTGTGGGACAAGCAGGCTGTCGCGCTGTTTTTAATTCCGCCGCTAATTTTTGACTGGGCGGCAAACCTGGTGCGCATTGCTGTCCTTGTTCCATACGCGCGGCACTTCGAGCCTAATGCGATGACACGCGCATGGCGACAACATAAATGGTCAGTGATCGCCATCGGCATCATGAGCCCGCTATCTTACATCTTGGTATTGACGGCGATGGTCACCACACCAGTCAGTTACATAGCCCCCGCGCGCGAGATGTCGATCCTATTTGCAGCCCTACTAGGGGCCCACATACTCAAGGAGGGCGACGCCACGCGTCGCACTATCGCGGCGATCGGCATGGTGCTTGGTGTAGGCGGCTTGGCGGTCGGATAACTATGCCATCGACCAAATTCTTTTATCCACGGGTGCTTTCAAGCACTTTTGGCTGGAAGCGCGCGTAGCATATAGCCTTTGGTGGATTCAACTCGCAAGTGCGACAAAGTAACTCATCATCCATGCATCTGGCCACCGACCGCATCGGTTACCAAACGTATCGAGTTTGCACAACAATCGTCAACACAAGCCTGCGCCAGCAAGGGTGCGGCCGTGACGCAACTACCCCCGCAGGTGCTGGAAACGTAATGCACCTGTTCTGCCGAGCGTGCGCTTGTTGAACCAGCCTGAATGTTTCACGCGTCGCCCGCTGCTTCGGGGCACGCTACCTCTGCTCGATTGGTAGACCAATTGGAGGCCCCTCTTTTGCGGCGGATGCGGGGGGCCTGTTTGCCTTCGGGCGATTGGTCGGCGACGTGGTTGAAAAATACACAACCCGGTAAGTCAGAGTCGGTTTTTCAGCCGACAGCCGTGTGGCTGTTGCGGACCCGAGTACAGATAGGGGTGACTTAAGCCACGAATGAGAAGTTCGACCAGGTCAGCGACGTGTTTGATTGATGCAGCGTGAATTGCGCAATCTTTTTCGCCAAGGCTTTGGTACCGTTACCGTCGGCGTCATAAAACACCTCGCCGGTCGAGTTGTTCAGCAAAATGCGCGAGGTAGCTTTTGTGGCCGTGGCACCAAACTCAATACTTGCCGCGCTGACTCTACCGAACAGCGCCTTGCTTAGCGCGATTTTGTCGCTGGTGGCGTCGAGCGACTCGATGGTATTGAAGCCGCTTTTCTGAAAGGCGGCATTGAGTGTCACCGTTTCCGCGACACCCGACGCGCTCGATAGTTTGACGCGATTGATTGCACTACCGTGGGTGATGCCGACATTGCCGTTTCCGCAGTAGGTCGCACTGGTCGCCGCGGCAATAACATTGATACTCAAAAGTGTACCGGCGTTTAGATTAACCTTGCTCGTCTTGGTGAGTTGGCTTAAGTCGATGGTGTCGGTACCACTTGTCGACCATAACACTTGACGTATGTTTTGCCCGTCGGCAAATTCGAACTTGCCGTTGGAACTTGCGGTCGACGCCGATTTATTTGCGCCGTATAGATACTGAAGTGCAGCGATGTCAAAGATCATTGGAGTGGCGCTGTTAACCCCCTTGCTTGCCCCATTGTCGTAATACGACATCATGGTGTTTTGTTTGTTATCCAGTGCCTGCGAAAGAAACGGCACAGGTGAACCACCGCCACCCGCGTTGTAGTTCCCCGGATGTTTCAGACCCAGCGCATGTCCGACTTCGTGCATGATCGTCAGACGTCCATAACCGCCCTCTTGAACACCGGCGTCATTATTTGTCGTGCTGTTATTGGCGAGATAGACATAGGATTTGCCGCTTGCGTCTGAATTCGGCAGCGTTGCATAACCGGCACTGCCGGTCTGGATGTCGGTGCCGAAATTGATGTCCCCAGCGCCACTATTGTTCACCTCGGTAAAGGTGACGTTGATGTATTTGCTGTACTGGGCGAACACCGCGCGAACCGCATCCTTCTGCGCACTGGTCATCTGTTGGAAACCGGTCGGATCTTTTCCCGTCTGCGACGCACTCAAGAAGCTGTAGGTAAGCGCGGTGGCTGAGCTACCGGCCGCGAGGCCGTTGGCCTTCGACGAAATCTTCTCAGTGCCCACTACCGCCAGCGCACCGTCGGGTCGCCACCAGTTGCGCGTGCCGCCCATTAACAAGGCGTCGATGTTGGCGTCGCCTGATTTTGTCGGCAACACCGAACGCGCGTTAAGCACTAGGTTATCCACACTGGCGGTATTCTTCAGCGAACCCCTCCCCTCGATTGTCAGCTGGTAGGTGCCGCTTTTGGCGACGGTAAAGCCGTTTTGCATTTTGACGGCGACCGCTTTGCCAGCGCTATCGGTCAGCTTGAGTGTGGGACCACATTGAATCCCGCCGGGCGGTTCTTTTGCACGGCAGACGCGGACCACATCTGCACCAAAAATGGTGGAGGACGGGTATTTTGATTGCGGGAAATGGCAAGCATGGGCAGCTCGAATGATGGTAACGGTTGCGCGGATATGGCTCCTTGCATGTAGGGCACGCAAAGTAGATATCGGCACTAGCGGCGCACACATGAGCGAAGCTGGCGGCAAGCTCAAACCCGACAACAACGCCTGGGGCTGAATTCCGCAGCTCAGTTTGGAGGAATCCAGCTAAGCGCAGGCGCGGTAATTTGCCTAGCGAAAATCCCGCGACACTGTATTGAGATCACCCGCCTCGCCAGCAAGCGATCCAAGCAATGCCGTCTTGTCTGTCAAATGCCCGGCCACCACGTGCACCACTTCACCTGCGCGCTCGACGCTACCTGCCACTTCCATCAAACGCGAAAACACTAACTCCTTACGTTGTCGTTCGGCCAAGCGCGACCAGACGATGACATTCACATAACCCGTCTCGTCTTCGAGTGTGACAAAGGTGGTGTCATTAGCGGTTGATGGCCGTTGTCGACAAGTAACAATCCCCGCCACACGTACGAGTTGCCCAGCGCGAGCGACGCGAATCTTGGCGGCCGACCAACGCGCACTTTTTTCTAATTTTGATCGAAGAATTGCGACCGGATGACTGCGCAGAGTAAGCCCGAGTGTTTGGTAGTCCGCGACAACATCCGAGGCCTCGGTAGGCGCGTGCAGTTCGACCGGGCCATGATCGGCGGGTGCCATAAACATCGCCGCATCTCGACCAGTGCCAAGTGCCGCCCATAACGCATGGCGTCGATTGCCGGTGAGGCTGGCGAAGGCGTCCGCTGCTGCGAGTACGTTGATATCTCCTTCATTAAGTGACGCACGGCGTTTGAGATCGGCGATGTCAATGAAGGGCTGCTTGGACCGCGCTTCAACGATACGGGCGGCAGCCGCGTCTGAGAGTCCTTTTACGAGGCGCAAACCTAGCCGTAGTTGTGGTGGACTTTGTTGGTATTTTTTGAATATCAAACTCAAGCATCCACGGTTACTTTCGGGCATTTTTGGCTGAAAATGCCCGTCAATAGGGGTGCCTAATAAACTGGAAACTTCTAACAAGTGGGTGTCATCCCTGCGCAGGCAGGGATCTAATTTCGTATTTTGCTTATGCCCAACCAAAATTGGGCCCCTGCCTGCGCCGGGGCGACAGTTTTTGGGGGGTGCGAGAGGCACCTCATCGTTTGAAACCAACGCCGAATCCACCCCGCTTGTCATCACATCCACCGGCAGTACCACCACTCCATGACGACGCAGGTCTTGCACAATAGCTGACGGCGAGTAAAAACCCAGCGGTTGTGAATTCAACAAGCCGCAGGCAAACGCCGCCGGGAAGTGGCATTTGAGATAACACGAGACATAAACAAGCAGCGCAAAACTCGCCGCGTGTGACTCCGGGAAACCATATTCCCCAAAGCCCTGCATCTGCCGATAGATCTGCTCGGCGTAGTCGCTGGTGTAACCACGTTCGAGCATGCCGTTAATGAGGCGGTCACGAAACGGCTCGATACCGCCTTTGCGTTTCCACGCCGCCATGGCACGACGCAACTGATCTGCTTCACCAGGCGTAAAGCCAGCGGCAATCACGGCTAGCTGCATCACCTGCTCCTGAAAAATTGACACCCCTAGCGTACGTTTTAAGACGCCCTCAACGTCTTTGCTTGGATAACCTACCGGCTCGATACCTGACCGCCGCCTCAGATATGGATGCACCATGCCGCCTTGGATCGGCCCAGGCCGCACGATCGCCACTTCGATCACTAGGTCGTAAAACGTTGCTGGCTTTAAGCGCGGCAGCATCGACATCTGTGCACGTGATTCAATTTGAAACACGCCGATGGTGTCGGCACGCTGGATCATTTGATAAGTCTGGTGGTCTTCGGCAGGAATATCCTGTATCCGAAACGGCTGGCTTGTGTGGTCGCTAATGAGGTGTATCGTCTTGCGCAAAGCAGTCAACATACCCAGCGCTAAAATATCGACCTTCAACAACCCCAACTCATCCAGATCATCTTTGTCCCACTGAATGACGGTACGGTCTGGCATGGCGGCGTTCTCAACTGGCACCAGCCTTGTGAGCCGATCCCGTGCAATCACAAAGCCACCCGAGTGTTGCGAGAGATGGCGCGGGAATCCCACCAACTGATGGGTGAGTGACATCACGGTTTGCATCAGCGGGTTGTCTGGATCAAACCCCGCCTCACGCAAACGCTCCGGTGCGATGGTGCAACCGTCCCACCAGGCGATAGTGCGCGACAGGCTATCCACTTGGTCGAGCGATAGCCCCAGCGCTTTACCCATATCGCGGATTGCAGCTTTTGGTCGATAGGTAGATAGCGCAGCGGTTAATGCGGTTCGGTGACGGCCATATTTTTCATACAGATACTGGATTACCTCTTCACGACGCTCATGCTCAAAATCAATATCGATGTCCGGTGGCTCGTTACGCTCGCGTGAAATAAACCGCTCAAATAAGAGTTGCATCCGCGCGGGATCAACTTCGGTAATGCCCAGACAGTAACAGACGGCAGAGTTAGCAGCTGATCCGCGTCCCTGACACAAGATGCCACGGGCACGCGCGAACAAAACGATGTCGTAGATGGTCAGAAAATAGGCTTCGTACCGCAGATCGGTGATAAGTTTGAGCTCGTGTTCTATCTGTGTCACCACAGCCGCCGGATGTTGTTTGCCGTAACGCCGATCAAGCCCCTCGTAGGTGACACGGCGCAGATAAGTTTCTGGCGTTTCACCATCGGGCACCACTTCGCGCGGGTATTCATAACGCAACTCGTCCAACGAGAATTGGCATATTGAGGCAATACGCGCGGCCTCCAACAGCATCGTAATGGGATACTCACGCAAAAGACGCGTTATTGTTTTGAGATGTGATTCGGTATTGGGTGATGCCGCAAAACCTAATTGGTCAACCGTAGTTTTATGATGTACCGCCGCTAGTGCATCAAGCAATGGCTTACGTGAACGCGTGTGCAAATCTACAAACGGTGTTGCGGCAATCGGCAGATCGACAGCCTTTGCCAGGCCTTCAATACGTATCTTGTCATCGATATCATCGGCAGAAAATTGCCTTGAATAACCTAGCCATAAGCGATCAGCGCATACCACCTTCAACTGCCTTAGCACCCCTATGATAGATGGGGCAGACGGGGGAAATACACCCGCGAGTTCAGGCAACACGACCACAAGACAACCACCAATTGAGACCGGTGTATGCAGCAGATCTGCAAGCAACAATTGATATTGGCCTTTGCTGGCCCGTCGCCTTGCCAATGTGATGAGCTCACTCAGATTGCCATAACCGTCTCTCGATGTGGCAAGTAACAAGATGCGCAGAATTGAGGGGACATCATCAATTCTGAACGAAGCCCCAATGACGAGTTGGATACCACAGTCTTTTGCCGCCACATGGGCGCGTACCAGCCCAGAAACACTACACTCGTCGGTGATAGCGATGGCCTTGTAGTTAAGCCGCGCCGCTTCTGTGACTAATTCCTCAGGATGTGACGCGCCGCGCAGAAAGGTGAAATTGCTGGCGACATTAAGGGCGGCATATCCAGGAACCATGGGGGACTAACAAAAATAGCAGCGGCTGTCTCAAACCCATTACGCGAACAAGCCGTGCAAATACCACTTACTTCCGAATCGGTAATCGCGATAAATCCAACACACCTCTTGCTGTGGGTTCTGTGCAACAAAATAATCGCGTGCAACGGGCTTACCGTCCCACCAACCGGTTTCAATACGTTCCGGCCCGGTGAGGAGCGTTAATGGCCCATGATATTGCGGCACATCACTGCCAACTAATGCACGTGGTTCACGCAATATCCAGCTTGGGCGACGACCAACGGTTGCTCTGCGGGCAGTGATTGCTGAAGAAGTCGCTGCTGAAGAATAGGCATGAGATTGACGTTGTCTAATCTGCCCGGATGCCGCTGTGAGCGGATTGGTATCGAACCGTTTACGCCACGCAAATTCAGGTCGATGGTCGTTATTCACTTCAATCTGGTACACCGCCTTTTCACCTAACCTTGCAGCAAGCCGATCCATCAAATTGCTAATCGACTCCTGTTTGTTTACTGGCGTATTTCTTAGCAAATTATTGGTCTTGGCAAGATACGGACAAAGCTGATCAGCACAAACTGACATTTCAATTACCGCAGCGGCAAGCTCTGAACGGGAGAATTTCTCGCCTAGCAGTCGCAGCCAATGAGTGGCATGGCGTGCGGGTTCGCGTGTTCCCAAGGTAATTTGTGTTGTTGCGTTACGTCCATGTTTTAGTGTCACAACTACGTTTGCTGTGGCGGTGCCACGCGCACGCAAAAACCCTTCCATTTCAATAAACATCGTTTCCGCAAACGGCATCAGCCGCTCAATCTCATGTATCTCAAACAAAAACTCGCGCCCACTCGTGAAGTTTTCAGGCAAAACAATGTACTGGCGAGGGTCGCCAGCTAGGCCGCGTGCACGATCTAAATCGTTCAACACCGTATCTCCAAACCGCTGCTGCAAACCGTGGCGTGGCAACCGATATAAGTCTTTGATACGTGTCAGACCAAGCGTGGCGAGTGTATTGATAGTCTCGTGCGGCCAGTTAAACAAAGCCAGCGGCACATCCGCCAATCGCTCGGTCAATTGGCCGACATCGCGGCACATACGCGTCGATGGCTGGTATTGCGTTAATCGGGCCAATAACTGCGCGGCCATCGGCGTTGGCGCAATCCCCACCAACGCCTGAAAGCCTTGGGTACGAACCGTACACCTGACTTCGCCGATCAACTTTGCAATACCGCCAAATAACATCATGCTGGTGGACACCTCAAGCATAATGCCGTGCGAAGCCTGATCAATGGTGACAGAAGGCGTAAACTGCGCAAGCTGAATCGCAAGGCGCTGCAAGGCAGACTCTTCTTTATCTAAGCTGCGCGGTAATGCGGTCAATGTGCCACACACGCCTCTTGCGGCTGCTAATGTCATGCCGGGTTTTAGCCCCGCTTCACGCGCAGCAGAGTTGAGGGCGTATAAGGTAGGCCGTTGTATGGGGCCTGCGTAAATCACGAGTGGCAAGCTCGACAATAGAGTCTCGCCATGACCACGAGAAATACAGTCAATAGCCAGCTGCGGGAAGTGCAGTGCAATCCAAAGCATGGTGTGCTCCTCTAACGATCTGGTGCCATTGAACCAGGCCTCACTGGTGTACCGTATCCGTTAATGACTGTCTGGCCGAATTTACCACCGAGCCACTCAAGTATTGGTGTGGGCGGTAAATGTGCTGGCAAATAGGGCGGTAATGAAGAAAGCCGTGATGTCACCGGCCTGGTTATGGCCGGCCGCCTAGTAGAATTCAGGCATGGCAAATCACGATGAGGTAGCTCAACCAACTTATTTGGCGGCAGGCCGCGACGTTTAAGAATATTCAGCGTCAACCCGCCGCCCTCACTGGCCGTGAGTTTGATGCGCAAAGAAGCTGGCGAAGCATGTTGGGCAAACACGGTAGGGCGCATCAACCAACAGATTACGCCGCCTGTTACGGCCGCATGTTTTAAGCGACGTAATGACGTGTCAGTGATCGCGGATGCCGTCCAAATACAAACACACTCTACCGCCCCACTAGCTAACGATTGCTCAGCTGCCCACAATACATCTTCAACGCGTACATCTTTGGTCCGTATATCTTTGTTTCCTGTATCAATGATAAACAGCCGACTCAAATCGATGCCGACATCCTCAAGCGCTGGTGCATAGGGAATGTATGGCGGTGCAATCCAGACACAATGTCCGGCAGTAGGCATGGTCTCGGCAGCAGGTGCATGATGTCCGTGCAGTTGATGCCGCCCGTACAGTGCCTGAAGTTGGGCTACGGCTGGTAGCAATAGCGAAAGCTCCCCCATGCCACAACCATCATACAGAATCTCAGTCAAATCCGCCTTAGGCCATCCCTGCCCGACAAGTGTGTTGTCGAGTTGTATAAACCCGGTTTTCACTCCCGCCTGCGATGACACTCTGCCAAGCGTGCATCCATCATCACCAATACGAAACACGCCCAGCCCGACCATGTTTGGCTGAGATTGCGCGATTACAGCTTTGGTTGGCGGCGCTTGGGAAGACATAAAATTTATGGTTCGATCAGTTACAGGCGGTAGGTGCGCAAGAGATAGGGGATAACGCTCTTTTGGCAAAATAAAAATGCTGTATACAAATACAGTATACGGCGCTCTTTATTAAAAGCAAGCCCTTAGAAAAATGTTTCGCCGTAACTAACCAAGCCGCTGGTTTTCTCCCTGGTTTTTCAGCCCATCCCGTTCAGTTTTGTAGGTTTTCTGCCGACAAGTAGTGACGAGCGGGCTAACTGAAAACACAGCAGGTGTACTTGCCGAAGGCGCAGCAGCTAGGGGGTATCATCACAGGAATAGCGAATACAGCAAAATGACCAAAACACAAACAAATATGGCAGTTCTGTTTGCCGATATCAGCGACAGCACCGAGTTGTTTGGCGCGGTCGGTGATAGCGCTGCACACCAGATCGTGCAGGCTTGGCTGGAGCAAGTCACAGCCCTGCTTCCGAACTTTGCCGGACGCCTCGTGAAAACGATGGGTGATGAAGCAATGTGTGTGTTCCCAGACGCAGATCAGGCAGTGCTTGCCGCCAGCGCCATGCAGGCCAATGTAACCTCAAATCCACCACAAGGACATGCCATCAAGCTACATATGGGTCTGCACTTTGGCGAAGTCATGTTTGAAGACGATGACATATTCGGTAATACCGTCAACATTGCAGCTTACTTGACGGCAGTGGCACTACCCCAGCAAATTGCGATTACACATTCCACCTACACCATGCTGTCAGCTCCGCTAAAGACGGTAACGCGGCCGGTTTTTCGAACGGTACTGAAAGGGCAGACGATTGCATCTACTATCTATCAAGTGTTGTGGAAAAACGAAAACCCCGACCTCACGCACAGTTTTTTCTCCATTCGTCAAGCACCATTACTGCCGAGTGACAATGGCGGCCTGCTACTGAAGTACATGGATCAAGTGATACACCTCAATCATCTCCGGCCAAAAATCTGCCTAGGCCGAGATATCGGTTGTGACATCGTGATCGATGATCGCTACGCATCACGCGAACACGCCACCATCGAGCTCGACGGCTGGAGTTTTTATCTCGTAGACCACAGTATCAACGGTACTTACATTACCTTTGATAACCGCCAAGAAGTCAGCGTAATGCGACGCGATGTATTACTGGATGGCGGCGGGAAAATTTCGCTTGGCCGCGCGTTTCAGGAGGATCCTAAACACGTTATCGAGTTTTCGTACGATTGGCGATCACTGTTTCGCGTATAGCCAAGCCGTTCTCCGACAGACAATCCCCTGCGCTACCACTAGCAACCTGCCGCGTGTCCATCCTTGCGATGATCTGACCCGGCGATATAACCGTTCTCGGTACGCCAGATAAGCTGCGCGCCACCAAAAGCAAAATTCACCGCCTCGGCAACGGCCAGTCGATGGCCTAACGCTTGTAATGCTTGCCCAATAGAAGCCTCCAACGCCTCTTCAAGACCAATCGTACCGTCAGCATTCACAATCCAGCGCGGGGCATCTGAAGCCGTCTGCGGATTCTGACCATAATCTCGAATACGCGTCACCATTTGCACATGACCTTGCGGTTGCATATGTCCGCCCATTACGCCAAAAGACATCAGCGGTGAGCCGTCGGTCGCAGACAAAAATGCCGGGATAATAGTTTGATAGGGTCGTTTGTTTGGCGCAACAATGTTCGGGTGCCCGGCGGTCATCACAAAACCATGACCACGGTTTTGCAGGCTGATACCAGTATCGGGCACCACGACACCAGAACCAAAACCCATATAGTTGGATTGAATCAAACTTACCATCATGCCGTTGGCATCAGCCGTCGTCAGGTAAACCGTACCGCCTTTTGTCGGAATACCAAAGGTCGGCGCACCAGCGCGAGACATGTCGATCAGTGACGCTCGCTGCCTCAGATAGCTTTTGTCAAGCAATTTCGACACGTCAATATCCATCGTTGCTGCGTCGGAGATGTAACGATAAGCATCGGCAAAAGCGAGTTTCATTGCTTCAAGCTGCAGATGTACACTCTTGACAGAATCCGCCGGATACTGCGCGAGGTCGCAGCAATCGAGAATACCCAGACAAATCAACGCGGCGAGTCCCTGGCCGTTAGGCGGAATCTCGTACAGACGAACATCACGGTAATCCATTGAGATCGGATCAACCCAGTCAGCGGTGTGATTCTTAAAATCGTTGATGGTATGCGCCCCTCCCAGCGCTCGCGAATGCGCCACCATCTTCTCGGCAAGGCGGCCTTGATAGAAGCTATCACCCTTGCTCGCGGCAATCTCTTCAAGTGTCGCTGCCTGTGCGGGAAACACCCACTTGTCACCCGCTGCGGGGGCCTTACCACGCGGCACAAAATCCCGCTGGAAATCCGGCTCAACAATCATCTCCGCCTGCCGCGCCCAGCTTGCCGCAGTGATGGGAGACACAAGATGGCCGTGGCGGGCATAGCCAATGGCTGGCGCAAACAGTGTTTTAAAGGGTAACTTGCCGAATTTATGCGATAACGCGACCCACTGTGATACCGCACCGGGGATTGTCACTGCATCGATTCCGCGTATTGGCATGGTGTCAAGCGATGGATACTTACCCTTGATGTACTCTGGCGCCCAGGCGGCGGGGGAGCGACCCGATGCATTGAGGCCGTGTAATTGATGGCCATCCCAGATAAGCGAAAAGCCATCCGAGCCAATGCCATTCGATGTTGGTTCGACGACCGTCAGCGCAATGGCAGCGGCAATCGCGGCGTCAACCGCATTACCCCCCTGTTGCAACATTGTCATTCCTGCCTGCGTAGCCAACGGTTGCGAGGTCGACACGATATTGGACGCCATCACTGGCATACGTTGTGATGAGTACGGAAAGTCGTATGCAAACGGCATCATGCGGCGTTACTTTCAGTTGGGTGCACGGCCTGCCACTGCTTGAGGCTGCGTTCGTACTCCCACAACTCTTCTTCGTATATGTCCATGACACATGGGATACAACCGGTACCACAACATTCGTGTGGCTCCGGTTTACGCGGAGGTTGCGGCGGGAGGGAGTTGGTTTCCGAGGTGCTCATACAAAATCACGGGTGGTTTCCGTAATTTTACGGGAGTGCACGACCGGTGGGTGCAGACCTTTGAGCACCGTGAGTACAAATGCTTTGTGCCAGACTTCACAGTTAATGGCAGCCGTTCGCGCATACATCACAAAGCGCGAACGTCTACGATCAGGTGATCACTCTTCGACGAAGGCTTCTTCGCGTTTCTTGCGAATGGCCGGCAGCATGATGATGACCAGCAACAATAACGCGATGGCGAGCAGCGTCGCCGAGAGCGGACGCGTTACGAATGTCATGGCATCACCTCGCGAGAGCAGCATGGCGCGGCGCAGGTTTTCTTCCATCATCGGCCCCAGAATAAACCCGAGCAGCAGTGGCGCTGGTTCACAATCGAGCTTGATGAACAAGTAACCAATTAATCCAAACATCGCCGTGACCACAACATCAAACGGGCTATTGGAGAGCGAGTAAACACCGATACAACAAAATGTCAGGATGGCTGGATAGAGTAGTCGATAGGGAACCGTCAGCAGCTTGATCCACATACCAATCAGCGGCAAATTGAGAATGACGAGCATCAGGTTGCCGATCCACATCGACACAATCATCCCCCAGAAAAGTTGTGGCTTTTCACTCATCACCTGTGGCCCGGGCTGAATTCCTTGAATGATCATGGCACCCACCATCAGTGCCATGACCGGGTTCGGCGGAATACCGAGCGTCAACAACGGGATAAACGACGTTTGTGCAGCCGCGTTGTTGGCCGACTCAGGCGCTGCGACACCACGAATATCACCCTTGCCGAACTGCGAAGAGTCTTTCGCGATTTTCTTTTCCAACGTGTAGGCAGAGAAAGAGGCGAGCACCGCGCCACCACCCGGCAAAATGCCGAGCAACGAGCCCAGGCCGGTACCGCGCAACACCGCAGGGAAGGCCTCTTTCA
>JBEILF010000033.1:0-20324 GCA_040379385.1 Burkholderiales bacterium
GCGAAGATTGCAGCCTCCTGCATAACGACGACGCGGTTTTCCGAGGAGTCGGTTAGCCGCGTCACAGTAGTTCCACCGCGAAGTCCATTTATTCGTTAGCCCTGTTCATCGCGCGCCATGCGTTTACCGCTCTGGGTTCGACTCGTCATTACCTTCGCCATACTGAGTGTCGCGCGGGTCATTGTGCTGACGCGTGAGCAGCGGCGCAGGTTACAGCGCGACTTTTGGGCGTACGTCAATCAACAGGCAACGGTGCGTGTTGAAAATGCCGTGAAAGAACTTGGGAGGCGTTACGAACAAACCGGCGACTGGAGCTTTCTGGCCGGACGACCGCGTAGCTTTGACGCATATATCGAGGGGCGGCGGACTGCGGTAGATGCCGCCGAAACGGAGCCGGAGCTACGGCCACCTCGACCGCCTGACGATGCCCCGCAGCGTGGCAGCGAGCGCCCAGTTCCGCCACTAGACGATCCCCCGCGTCGACGGACTGAAGACGGTCGGTTGATGCCGCAGCCGAAGTTTGAGGCGCGGATTGATGCATTGAGTTTACCGTCGCGTGTGGCGCTGATTAATGATCGCGGACACCGTGTGATTGGTAATCCGGCTGTCCCGGCAAATTCGCCCAGCCTGCCAATTCGCGTGGGCGCTGAAGTGGTCGGCAGTTTGTTGCTCGCACCACAGTCTGCGCTGAACAATGATCTTGATGTGGCATTTGTGCGCTCGCAAATGTCGCACGCAGTGATGGCGGGTGTGGCGGTGACCATTGCCGCTCTGTTTGCCGCTTGCGGGCTGGCGTGCTGATATACCGGTTTGTGACGGTTGACTTCAACGCATTGGTGGCCGATGCCTAGCGCGAGTACCATGCGAGCTTGCGCGACGCCAGCCTTGCGCTTGAAACCGCGTTGAGCCGTGAGCTGCTGATGGTCAGGCTAGATACCCAGCGGATGTCGCAACTCATCGCCAATCTTCTGGTTAACAGTGAGCGTTACACCGATGCACCGGGCGTGGTGCGATTAACAACTTCATGTCTCGGAAGCGGATCGTCGTCGAGCGTGGTGCTGACCGTCGAGACTCTGCACCGGGTGTGCAAACCGAGCTGCTGCCAAGAATATTCGATCGTTTGTTCAGGGTGGAGGGTTCGCGCAATCGCGCAGCCGGTGGGGCCAGTCTCGGGCTTTCGATCTGCCGGAATATTGCGGAGGCGCACGGCGGTAAGCTGGTAGCAAGCGCATCCCCGCTGGGCAGTTTGTGCATCACGTCGAGCCTTCCCGCTGCAACCGCGATGCACCCGTAATGGATGAATCGTTGAAGCCATCTGCAGTGTCACCCGTCATACTTTCCGCAAGTCCGCCTTCGGTGCTGGTGGTTGAGGACGAGCCGAAAATCGCCGCATTATTGTGCGACTACCTGGTCGCGGCGGGGTTTGTGACTTCACACGTCGACCATGGAACTGGCTTGGTTCAGGCATTGCAGAAGGGGGAGTACCATCCGGACGTAATCCTGCTTGATGTCATGTTGCCCGGTAAAGATGGCCTGGCCATTTGTCGGGAAGTGTGCGACTTCGGCACGGTACCAATCATCATGCTAACTGCTCGCGTCGAAGAAATTGACCGGTTGTTGGGTCTGGAGCTTGGTGCAGATGATTACGTTTGTAAGCCGTTTAGTCCGCGTGAAGTTGTTGCCCGGGTGAAGGCGGTCGTGCGGCGGGCAGCGGCAAAACAATCCGGGCATGAATCGATTGCGGCAATACCGATATCGCTCGATGCACCACGTTTCACCGTGAGCGTTAAGCGCAAATCCCTTGACCTCACACCGGTCGAATTTCGGCTGTTACACAATCTGGCCGGGCAGCCGGGGCGGGTGTTTTCGCGCGACCAATTGATGGACGTGTTGTATGTCGATCACCGGGTTGTGAGTGATCGGACGGTGTATAGCCACGTCAAGAATGTTCGTCGATAGATTGTTCAGGTGGGTGGTGGCGAGACGTAGTTGCGCTCAATCTACGGCGTAGGATGCAAACTTGAATGGTAGGCGGGGAAATTGGCATTGCTGACTATGCGTGAAATGGCGTCTTGGACTCGCAGTTGCCATGCCAGCCGCAAACGGATTTGTAACCAGTCACTCTCACTGCAGCTCAGCAGAATCTCATCTCAGTCAACAAACACTTTGCGGCGCGCAATCTTGTAGTTTTGCCATCGCATTAATCAGGTATGCTAGGAAAAACGTTACGCAAAAGAGGCACGAGGTGTACCACGGGGAACGATTTAATGGCTACAGCCATCTTCTAGGAACCTTGCTCGCCATTACTGGCGCAGTGCTGTTGATTGTTGCAGGGGCTTCCAAGGGCGACGCTTGGAAAGTGTTGAGCTTCGCTATCTACGGCACGACCTTGATCCTTCTCTACGGCAGCTCGACGCTTTATCACTCCACTCGCGGTCGCACAAAGCATATTTTTCGTAGACTGGATCACGCCGCGATTTACTTGCTGATCGCTGGCACCTACACCCCCTTTACCTTGGTGACGCTTGGCGGCGGCTGGGGCTGGTCGTTATTTGGTGTGATTTGGGGGCTGGCGATATTCGGCATCGTGCAAGAGCTGACACTAGCAGGCAAGAAACGCATGCTGTCGCTCTACCTTTATCTTGGCATGGGATGGGTGGCGGTGATCGGTGTTGTGCCCTTGATCGAAGCGCTGACATGGTCCGGCTTCATCTGGGTGGTGGCCGGTGGGCTGGTCTATACCGTCGGAACCGTCTTTTATTTCTACGATGAACGCTTCAAGCACTGGCACGGTATCTGGCACCTGTTTGTGTTGGGGGGTAGCGTGATTCATTACATCGCCATCTATCGTTTTGTGGCGTAACTTCGGCGTTCATCCCGCGTCTTGTCGGCAGCACATTTGCCACCCGGTAGCACCATCGCTAGGTGAAGCGCTTTAGCGGTGATAAAGTCGGAGCATTGCGTCAGGTAGCGGCTACCGTTGATTTGGCCAGTGTATGACGCAGCTTCGCCACAAACGACCTTGCCCGTTGATGTCCATTCCGTCAGTCGACCCCCTCAATTTTAGAAACTGGTCGCTAAGAACGCGAATAGCCTTGTTCACACTGGCGATGTTTGTGACGAGTCTCTGCGTGTTGGCAGTCTACGTCGGCCAAGTTTTACACCGCCACATGCAGCAACTGTTGGCCGATCAGCATGTTGCCGCTGTCGGTCTTGCCGCCTCGCAGATTAACAGCGACGTAGAAGAGCGCATAAGCTCACTGCAAGCGCTCGCCCAATCTCTTACACCGGCGTTTGTTGCTGACGCTTCTGCGTTACAGGCCGATCTGGAGCGGCGCACGCCAGTTAAACGTCGCTTGTTTAATCGCGGTATCTTTGTGACAGATGCCGCCGGTAATGCTATTGCCTCGTCACCGGTTTCGACCGGCCTTACCGGCCTGAACTTTATGCACGAGGAGCATGTTGTCACCGCTCTTAAACAGGGCAAAGTCAACATCAGTCGCCCACTGATGGGCAAGACGCCGGGCGCGCCGGTAATTGTCATGGCCGTGCCGATCCGAGATGCTCAGGACATCGTTATCGGTGCCTTGATGGGGGTGACCGACTTAGGGGAACCGAACTTTTTAGATAAGGTTGCCGATACTCGAATCGGCAACACCGGTGGGCTTGTATTGGTGGCACCTGAGTACCGCCAAATTATTACGGCAGGCGACAAGCGCCGCATGATAGAACCCCTCCCGCCGCCGGGCAAGGACCCACTCATCGACCGCTTTGTTGACGGTGATGAAGGTGCGGGGATATTGATCAACACTCTCGGGGTCGAAGTACTGACTGCGACAAAATCCATTCCTTCTACCGGGTGGTACGTTGGAGCCTCGCTGCCTACGGAAGAAGCATTCGCCGCCGTTCACAACTTGACAGGGCGCTTGCTTGCAGCAGCGCTAGTACTCGCCCTGATCGTCGGTCTGAGTACCTGGTGGATGGTTCAGCGGCAGCTAAAGCCGATAATGACGGCCATCGAGACGATGAAAAGCCAATCGCGAGTCGAGCTGCCGACGCAACCGTTAGCCGTCAAACGCCAGGACGAGGTCGGTCAACTTATCACTAGCTTTAACCAGTTGCTGCAAACACTCGCCGAGCGGGAAGCCGCGACGAAAGAGGCGCAGAACCTGCTAGGCGGTATCGCTAGTCGTGTGCCGGGAATGGTCTACCAGTTCCGTCTATGCGCTGATGGGTCGTCGTCTTTTCCCTACTCCAGCGCCGGAATCCGCGATATCTATCGGCTTAAGCCAGAGGATGTCCGTGAGGACGCATCAAGAGTATTTGCCATCCTGCATCCAGATGACGCCGATGCAGTTGCGGCGAGTATTAGTCAGTCGGCCGAGCGCCTGACCCTTTGGCGGCACGAGTATCGGGTCAAGTTTGACGATGGCACGGTGCGTTGGCTACAGGGTAACGCCATGCCGCATCGCGAAGACGATGGTGCTGTCGTCTGGCATGGCTTTGTCACCGATATCACCGAACGCAAGCAAGCGGAAGGCACTCTGCGGGAAAGTGAACGACGGTTTGGCGATTTGCTGGAGAACATGCCTTCAGTTGCGGTGCAGGGCTTTTCAATCGATGGAAGGGTGCACTATTGGAATACTGCCTCGGAGCAGCTGTTTGGCTATTCTGCAGCCGAAGCAGTGGGACGCTGTATCGGCGAGTTGCTGATGCCCGCTGCGGCGCGCCCCGATTATTTACGTACAGTCAGGCAGATGGCGGATACCGGTCAGGTACCACCGCCGATGGAACTATCGTTGGTGCGTAAGGATGGTGTGCCATTACAAGCCTACGCCAGTCATGCCGTCGTCGATACGTGCGGGTTGCCGGTTGAAATCTATTGCTTCGATATTGACCTGACCGAACGTAAGCGGATGGAGCGTGAGGTGCAGATACAGCGCGACTTTGCCGCGCAGATACTGAATGCGATGGGCCAAGGCGTGAGTGTGAATAGCCCCGAAGGGTTGATTGAATTTGCCAATCCTGCGCTGGCGACGCTGCTGGGTTATTCGCCTGGCGAGCTCATCGGTAAAGGCCATGACGAAATATTTGTTGAGGAAGACGCTGCGCGACAGCCGACCATATTGGCGGAGCGTGCGGCTGGTGTGTCCTCAACCTATGAGGCGCGTTTTCGGTGCCGCGACGGTACGTCGGTGCCGGTACAAGTGATCGGCGTACCGCGGCTGGTTGACGGTAGATGCGCAGGGTCGATCGCAGTGATAACGGATCTTAGCGACCGCGTCCGTACAGAGCAGGCGCTTACCAAGAGTGAGCAGCGCTTCCGCATGCTGACTGAGCTTTCACCCGAAGCAATCGTGGTGCACTCAGACGGGGTCATACGTTACGCAAATCAAGCAGCCGTGAGTCTCTACGGAGGGACGGCCGAGGATCAGTTGGTTGGAAGATCCGTCGTGGATTTTGTCCATCCTGAATCACGACAGGCTGTGTCGGAGCGAGCCAGGCAGGTTGCGGCGGGGGTTGAAGTGTTGCCGCTGGCGCAGATAAAGAATATCAAACTTGACGGCTCGGTAATTGATATTGAGTCCTACGCAGTTGCGACGGTATTCGATGGTGTTCTAGCCGTGCGCCTTTCAATACGCGATGTCACCGCACGTAACCGCGCTGAAGCCCAGCGAGTGTCGCTGGAAGCCCAATTGCGCGAGTCGCAAAAAATGCAGGCCGTTGGGACGCTGGCGGGCGGAGTGGCGCATGACTTCAACAACATACTTGCTACGATTCTTGGGAATTCCGAGCTCGCGCGCGAGGATAGTGCCGGCAATAAACGCGCACTTGAAAGCATTGACGAAATTCGCAAAGCGGCGACGCGTGCGCGTGATTTGGTACAACAAATTTTGTCGTTCAGTCGACGACAGCCTACCGAAAGAAAGTTACTTAAACTGGATGCCGTCGTCGAAGAATCGAGACGGTTATTGCGTGCGACCCTGCCCATGCGGCTATCACTTGCCGTTCAATGCGACAAAGACACTCCCAATGTACTGGCCGATGCAACACAGATTCAGCAAGTGATTATTAACCTAGCGACTAACGCAATGCAGGCAATTCCCACAGGGCAGGGTCGCATTAACATTCACTTAGGCACCGTTCCGCTCGATCAAAATCTGCTGGCCACGCAGCCGAAACTACAGAACATGGCGATGCGTCACCCTGGCCAGGCGGTGCGACTCTCCGTACAAGATACTGGCCCCGGCATACCTGCGGAGATAGTCGAGCGGATTTTCGAACCATTTTTTACAACCAAGCCGGTAAACGAAGGTACTGGCCTTGGACTTTCGGTGGTGCACGGTATTGTTGACGGCCACGAGGGGGTGATTGCTGTAACGAGTACGGTGGGCGTGGGGACCACGTTTGATATCTATCTGCCGGTGGCGACTGCGGGTGCTATGTCTAAAGTGAGTGCACTTCCCGCCACTACTACAGGGAACCCAGCCGCCAAGCAAGCCACGGGCTTGCGCATTTTGTATCTGGACGACGACGAAGCGATTGTGTTCCTGACCAGCCGGTTGTTGGGACGAAAAGGTTTCCGTGTCTGCCCGTTCACTGACCAGCAGGAAGCGCTTGACGCGGTGCGCGCAACCCCAAATGCATTCGATGTTGTCGTGACTGACTACAACATGCCCGGTATCTCGGGTGTTGAAGTTGCCGGCCAGATACGAGCGATCCGCGATGATCTTCCAGTCGTCATCGCGTCAGGTTTTGTCGACGAAGACTTGCAAACAAGAGCGGCGGCGGCAGGCGTGAAAGCGTTGATATTCAAAGAGACGTTCGTCGATAAATTCGTCAACGCGATCAAAAATGCAGTAGAAGCAGTCTAACCTGAATATTTCATGGGTCGCCGGTTGCTTAGAAGGACGTCGCCTCTGGGCAATTGGACGGCAATGTTCGGCCTTGCTGCCGAAGCATAGCCCGCTATGCTGTGGTCGGTCAGGCAAAAAAATAGCTCGCCTGTTCGCCTACTCGCCCGCTTTCGAACGCGCCCCTATGAAATGTTCAGGCTAACTGTTGCGGCCCGTCTCGCCGGGAGTCTTTTGCCTTGTGATTGTTTGAAACGAGGACTATGTTCTATGCGCGCGTCGCGTTGCAGGATGATGCTGGCGGGGCGCAACGATGGGAGACATCAACGGCATTGCGCCATTGGATGTAGTTTCCTTCGCACCATACCCGTTTATGCGCTGATGTTTGGGCAGGCTGATGTTTGGCGTTAGCAGGTTTGCCGCTTGCCTACATTGTCGTGGCGAAGTGTTTCCCTGCGTGTTCGCGCATGGCATGAAATTTCACCTGCGGATATCGCTCTGCGGAGACTTCCAGTTCAGATGGATGTGTAGCCAGAAACGCGGGTGCGTCGACCACGTCATACGCCACGCGGTGCGCGTTGGCATCGATAAACTTGCGCAGGATGATTGCATCGTCACATGTAATCCAACGTGCCAATCTATAGCGTGAAGGCTCGAGTCGTGCATCAACGTTGTATTCGGATTTCAAGCGATGCAATACCACTTCAAACTGTAGTGTGCCGACCGCTCCAAGCAGCAGGCTGCCGCCGGAGACCGGTCGAAATACTTGAATCGCGCCTTCTTCACCCAGCTGCTGCAAGCCCTGACGCAGCTGTTTGGATTTGATCGGATCTTTAATCTCGACGGCCTGAAAAATCTCCGGCGCGAAGTAGGGCAGACCCGTGAATTGTAGTGTCTCTTTTTCCGTAAGCGTATCGCCCAGATGCAGCGTGCCGTGATTGGGAATACCGATGATATCGCCGGCGTAGGCTTCATCGAGCAAATCGCGGCGCTGCGACAAGAACGATACGACCGTGCCCGGACGGAAATCTTTACCGGTTCGCACATTGCGCAGTTTCATGCCGCGCTCAAAACGACCCGCACAAACACGCACAAAGGCGATGCGGTCGCGGTGTGCCGGGTCCATGTTCGCCTGAATCTTGAACACAACACCGGCGAAAGAGGTTTCGTCCGGTTCGACCACACGCTCAATGGCTGCGCGGGAAACCGGGGCAGGTGCGATGTCCACTAGCGCATCAAGCACCTCGCGTACACCAAAGTTGTTTATCGCCGAGCCGAAGAAAAGTGGGGATTGTTTACCCGCCAAAAAAGCAGCGTGATCAAAGGCGGGGCTAGCTTCGCGGATCAACTCGATCTCAGCTTTGGCTTGGGTCGACTTATCACCGTAGCGCTCGGCAATGATGGGGTTATCGATACCTTCAAGAATCTCATCGGTGTCCCCCATACGATCTTCGCCCGGCGTAAACACCCGCATCGAATCGCGCCGTAAATCATAAACGCCGCAGAACGACTTACCCATACCCAACGGCCAGATGAATGGCACCACATCCATCTTCAAGACTTGCTCGACTTCTTCCATCAACTTCAGTGGCGGCAATACCTCGCGGTCCATTTTGTTGATGAAGGTGAGTATCGGCGTGTTGCGGGCGCGGCAGACCTCAATCAACCGTAGCGTCTGCGCTTCGACACCTTTTGCCGCGTCGATCACCATCAGCGCCGCGTCAACTGCCGTCAGCACGCGATAGGTGTCCTCCGAGAAATCTTGGTGGCCAGGTGTGTCTAGCAAGTTGACCACGCAGTTGCGGTACTCCATCTGCATCACGGATGATGCCACTGAAATCCCGCGTTGTTTTTCGATCTCCATCCAGTCTGAGGTCGCATGACGGCTGGCTTTGCGCGCCTTCACGCTACCGGCGATATGAATCGCACCCGCAAACAGCAACAGTTTTTCGGTGAGAGTGGTTTTACCCGCGTCGGGGTGGGAGATGATCGCGAATGTGCGGCGACGTTTGATTTCGGCAGAGAGCGGCGTGGTCATGTTGGGCGCACAATGTGCAGCGCATCGAGTTTCGTCAAAGAGCCGCATTATCGCACCCAGCAGTTGACCCCACCGTCAGGTGGTTTTTCCAGTAGCGATCAATTACAGCTTGGTTAGCCGACCTCTCGCGGATCGTCGAGTGAAACATCGACCATCAGTTCATTTGCAAGGCCCTCAAGGGCGGTGCGAAGCGCGTCCTCGCTTAAGACGGTAGGCACCATCAGGACTGCATCCATGTGGAACATTTGTTCGCCCGACATGGCACCGCTGGCAATATGCGTCTGTAGCTTTTCAATGCTGACGTTATGTTTGGCGAGCTCACTCGAAATGTGGTGAATGATCCCCGGGCGGTCCTGCCCAATGAGTTCGAGTTTGATTCGGCGTGCCAGCTTTTGCGGCATGGACGCAGCCGTACCCCGGGCAATGGCCACGTGCAGGTTGTCTGTATCGAGTTCTTTCAGTGCCGCCACCAACATGTCAGCGTTGCGGCTCGGTACCTGTAACAACAAAATACCGGCGAATTGTCCAGCTAGGTTTGCCATCAAACTATCGGCCCAGTTGGCACCAAATTCGGCGGCTTTGTCCGAAACGGCACTAACCAATCCGGGGCGGTCGGTACCGACGATGGTGACGACGAGGGAAGTGATCATGCTTGCGATCCTGTTGGCAGAACGAAGTCACGATTATCGCGCCGCGCCCAGAGATTGACTAGACGTACGCCAGTTGAGGTCATTTTCGTCATTGGCCTGTGCCGTACCTTTGATTTATGTTGCGGGTTCATGTATTTCAGGACGATGAGATGCCGACCATCATTCGCAGGATCGCCTCAGCTGACTATAACCATTGGCTCACGCTATGGACGGAGTATTGCCTGTTTTATGGCCGAGAACCCGCAGCGGAAGTCACGGCATATACGTGGTCGCGGCTGATGAATCTCGCGTCGAGTATCTTCGGCATTGTCGCAGAGGTCGACGGGCGTGTGGTCGGCATCGCCAATTGCGTCATGCATGAAAACACCAGCACTTTGCAGCCGGTTTGTTACTTGCAGGATCTGTACGTCGATCCCGAAGCGCGCGCGGGTGGCATCGGTAAACAGATGATCGATTGGCTGCTGGCCGAGATGATGGCGCAAGGATGGGCAAGGGTGTATTGGGCGACAAAGGAGAACAATTACCGCGCGCGAGGCATGTACGACAAATTCACGCCCCATAGCGGCTTCTTGCGTTATGTGGTTTACAACCCTGATTTTCAGAAATGATTTCAGCAAAGTCGCCGAGTAGTGTGCACCTTCGGGCTTTTTTGCTCGAAGGCACCCGTGGATAGGGGAGTTTCGGTGTTTTGTTGATAAGAGATGCAGCCCGCGCCGCTACATCTGAAAACCGTCGGCGGAGGTAGTTGCAACCAACGCAGATGCCCTAATCTTTCCACCATCGCATATCTAATCTAATTGAGGAACTTACATGATTAAGTTTTTGCTTTGGTTAGTGCTGTTCGTGGTTTGCTGGCCGCTTGCGCTACTGGCGCTGCTGCTTTATCCAATCGTTTGGCTATTCACGCTGCCGTTTCGACTGGTCGGTATCGCCTTTGATGGGCTGTTTGCATTCATTCGCGCGGTGGTTATGCTGCCCGCACGGGTATTGGGTGGGGCTCCAACGCGGAGATAAGCGGATGGAGGCGGCGGAACATTGGTCGGTGAACTGGTGATAATGGCAGCTTGCCTAACTTTGATCGCGATCCATGCCAAACGTCCTTTCTTCCGTCGCGCTGACGGTCTTCACCGCCGCGATTGCCAGTGTCAACGCGCAAGCACCCGCATCAGCCGTTACCGTTAAAACGATTTCAGCGGGTGTGGCCGCATTCAATATGGCGTGGGCAGGGACGCCCGACGACTTCAAGCGACATTTGGAAGTATGTGCTTCGCCAGCCGTGAATTGGTGCGACACCCGCGCCCGGATCATTCGTGGTGCTGCGGCGGTAACGCCTGAAGAAACGGCGCGCGCAACGCAATGTCAAGAGGCTACCCTCAGAGCTGGCGGCGGCCCGGCGGCATCTAACCTAATCGCACCGTGTAACGCTTATCGAAGTGCTGATGCGCCCGCACCGGGACAACCAAGGCCCGATCCGAATGTCACCCGCACACCCGCTGCCTATCAAGAAAAATTGGACAAGTTACGCGAGACCGTGGAACGAATCATCGAGCGCGATGGGGTGCGAGTGATTGCATTCCAGGAGGTGCGTTCAACGGCGGTCATCAAAATCGTACTTGGCAAGTTTGCCGAAACATTTGATGTCTGCGATGCAAAGCACAGCGCGTTTCAGACCCTCGGATTTGCGTGGGATAGATCGCTAACCTCGAAGCCCGGACAGTGCGTCACCGAAGCTGCACTCGCCATCAAGGATCCGCCCCACGACCCCGCTGCATTTCGTCGCGTGCGACCGGGATTGGCGTTAACGCTTAACGTCAACGATCTGCCGGTCACCTTCATGAACCTACATTTGAAAGCTTCCTGCGCCAGCGTGAACAACAGCAATGAACGTTTTCCCGGACGATTGTTGACGGATGCAAACGAAGCCTGCGAGGTTCTCAACCGCCAAGTCCCGATCCTTGAGAATTGGATTGAAAGCGTCTGGGCAATAACCCCGCGGCTAATATTGCTGGGCGACTTCAACCGGCGTATCGACGACGAACTGGCGATGGCACCTAAGCCCAGCGAGGTACGCGCAGACGGTGCCGATCCGGCGAGCCCAAACAAGATCGGCCCTGATGGGAAAGTCAGTACGCGTTACCTCTGGCAGGAAATTTCCGACGGGTCACCCAATCTGTATCAAGTGCCGTTGTCAACGACTGACGGCGGTTGTGCTGGCTTTACCGGCCTCGACCACATCGTGATTAGTGATGCGTTAAGAGCGCTCAATCCTAGCGTTATCCCGTCGCGTAAAGTTGCCGTTGCCGCAGTGCCAAACCAAAGAATCGAAACGAGTGATCATTGCCCGCGTATTGCGATATTGAAGTTCTAACACCTTTAGGCGGTGAAGAGTTTTGCCTCTTCAAACAAAGAAGAAATCTCTACCCGCCTGATATCGCTTCGATCAGGCAGGACAAACAGTACCGGTGCAATCATTTCCTCAAAAATGCCGCGCAGACTGCGTGCGCCGACCTTGTATTCCGCAGCGAGTGAGGCGATTTCTTCAAAAACTCGTGGCGCGATGTGCAACTCGGCCCCTTCGCGCTTGATGACTTCGCGAAACTGGTTGTAGAGGCAATTCCTCGGCTCAGTCATGATTTTGACCAACATCGCAGTCGAAAGTGGCTTCAAACTTGCCACCACCGGCAGCCGGCCGGTAAACTCCGGGATCAGGCCGTAGGCGATGAGATCAGTAGGCTTGATGCGGGAATTGAGGCGGTCGAGGATCAGTTGGTTATTCGCATCCGTCAGCGATATGAAGCCGAACGCTTTGCTGTTCGCGACGACATTTTCAAGGCCGACAAACGCACCGCCGCAAATAAACAGGACGTTCGCTGTGTCGAGTGATTGACCACTGCTCAGCTTAACTAATGAGCCTTCCATGATCTTCAACAACGAGTGCTGAACACTTTCGCCAGATGTCGAGCGTGAGTGTGGGTCAGTCGCCTTTAGCTTGTCGATTTCATCTATAAATACAATGCCTCGCTCCGCCTTGGCGATGTTTCCGCCCGCCTTGTTCAAGAGCCGCTGCAAGATTGCTTGTATTTCTTCGTTCACATACTTGGTTTGAGCGAGTGAGGTGGCGTCGGCGGTGACAAACGGTACATTAATCGCGCGGGACAACGTGTCGCAAAGAAGTGTTTTTCCCGTGCCGGTCGGTCCGATCAGCAGGACATTACTTTTGCCGAGCGTGATCGCGGCGGCTGATGAATCTGTCGCCTCGCTTGGCTGGGAGATGTTCTTGTAGTGTTGATACACTACCACGGCGAGTGCCCGTTTTGCTTCGTCTTGACCAATCACGTGTTGGTCGAGGTAACGCACCACGGCGCTTGGGGTGAGTTTCGCCGTGGCCGGTGATGCGGGTAGCTTGTCTGGTTGCTGCATGATTTCCCAGTCTTATGGTGCAGATCGTACGGAGGTTGCAGGTTGCCACTGATGACCGACTGTGATGATAGCGCCAGTTTGACTTGGTAAGGTGCTAGTCTTGGCTGTGACCTTTTGGCACCCGAGCTACAGTATGGTAGATGTGTGGCAATAAATCGCTACTGTGGCGTGCGCGCCTGAGCGCTAGTTGGCGCAAAATCGTTCCCAGTATTTCTCTTCCACAGCAAAGGCTTGTCATGGCGGTTACCCACCTTTCTCCAGACGACGATCTCTCCACCTATATCGTTTTCAAATCGGGTGTTGGCCACTTTGATGCAAACGCTGCGCAGGCGTTTTTCAAGAGGTTTGGCAAAGTCGAAACGTTCGCTGATGGTGCGCTGATCTTTGCCGAGAACGAACAATCCAACAAACGCAGCATCTTCAAAAAGTCTGTTTCAAAAGCGCTGACCACTCCCCTAGATCAGTCGCTGTTCGCCAGAAGGAACGTGCATCGCATGTACTTCTTGACCGAGGGCGAGGTTTTGCTTACCGGCAAAGGAATCGTTGAGCAGCTAGCACGTCCGGGAGACGTATTTGGCGAAATGGCCGTCCTTAGCGAGATCCCCGATATCGACATACCGGCCAAACGCACGGCATCGGCGAAGGCGATGTCAAACATCAAGTGTTACTCGCTGGACGGGGATGAGGTGCAGACAGGGCTTGGGTCGCAACCGGAGTTTGCGCTAATGTTGATGAGTGTGATGTTCGAGCGTTTGCGTGCGCAGGTGATCCGGTTCGCGGATCGTGGCAGCGATGCCAAACATCGCGCTAATCGCCTACCGGCGACTTTTGCCAAGAGTTTTGCCGCCGCCTTGCGCGATAGACTCGGGCATGCATCAGTCGTACGATTTAGCGAAGGTGCCAAGATCATAAAGGCAGGCAATCCTGGCACCACCATGTATTTGCTGCTGGAAGGCGAAGTGGCGATTGCAGTTGGTCGCCGCATCATCGAGAAGGTCGGGGCGGGCGGCGTGTTTGGCGAGATGGCACTGGTGGATCGCTTGCCGCGCGCAGCAGATGCTGTAGCGCGGACTGACTGTGAGCTGCTGTCGATAAATCGCGATCAATTGATCACGTTCGTCAAGTCCAATCCTGGCACGGGCATGGCAATGATACGCGCGGTGGCCGAGCGTCTTCGTTACATGAATTCGATACTAGCGTAGTTTTCTCGCGCCCAATTGCTGGTCGGGCAAAGTATCAACAGCCACGCGACTCTGAAAATGGATGATCCACCACACTTCGCATCGTTTTACGAGCAGTTGCCAGGCCTGACCGGTGCCAAACGCACAATCAAGTCCGACTGGCGTGCGGCGTGGGGCGTGCGTCCAGCACGAACTTCACTTGCTGTCATCAAGCCATACGATGACAACGCCGCCACGGCGGGTAATGGTGCCATGATCTCGCTAGTAGTGGACAGTCACGCTAAAGTACACACACTCAGCGCCTGAGGGCACTAAACTCAAGGTGATTTGTATGTGGCACGTACGCTGGCGAATTTTTGGATCGCGCTGTTCAGTTTAGTTTGAGTAAAGCGCGAATTGGGATTGCAACAGATAATTGTTAGGGTCAACTCTATGGAAAAAAACACTCTGCGAAAGTTAGCAGCGTTCGTTGCCGGCTTGGCGGTGATCGCAATCACGGCCAATGTTGCTGTTGCAAACGAGGCAGGCCTGCTGAAATGTCGCACTCTGGCCGACGCCGGCAAGCGCCTGGCTTGTTACGATGCCATTGTCGTGAATGCCGCCGCAGGCTCAGCGGCGAGTGCCAAGATGCCCGCTGGTGCGGTGCCCTCGGCAGATACTGCCGCAATTCCAGGTGTCACTAATGCTGCGGCTGCAGCAGCGGGGGCAACTAGCCGTTCGCTTGGCCCGGCGGCGGAGTTTGGTTTACCGCCCAAGCAAACCGCAGTTGGCGTGGACCGTATCGAGTCCACCATTAAGGGGCGGCTTGAGGGCTGGCAACAAGGCAGCCGTATCCGCCTTGCCAATGGACAGTTATGGCAGGTCACCGATGACAGCCGGGGAGTTTGTGAGTGTGATAATCGGAAGGTGGTGGTGACGCGGGGCGCGTTTGGCACTTACTTCCTGGAAATCGAAGGCAAAGGCAATGCGCCGCGGGTAAAGCGCATCGAGTAGCGTTATTTACAACTGGCCAGCGGAGGTGTAATTGCCGGCAATATTGCCTAGAAATGCCGACCCATGAACGAGTTTGATCGAAATCCATGAGTGACGACGATTTTGATTTCACAAAGCCTTGGACAACACCTACCGGGTCATTGCAAACCGTACCGTCGCCCACGCTGTCCGCACCCTTCAAGCCTGCAAACAGCAAGTTCTACGGCGCCAAGTTCGCTGAACAGTTCTTTCGCGCATTTGGTAAAGCTGAACAGTTCGCCGTCGGCATGGCGATGCGCGAGGTGACCAAGCAAGCCGTCGCACCTTCGGCGATGACACCTTTTTAGCGCTGAACCGCTGGCCATGTTAGGGATGCAGCTTGGGCGAGTTTCGGCCCAGCATTTTGAGCCGGAGAGTGTGATCGTGCGCGAGGGTGAGGCCAGCACAACGATGTGCGTGATACTGCCGGGACAGGTCGATGTGATCATCAAAGGTGGGCTGGTCGAGTCGGCCAGCATCCGGGCCACTATCGGTGAAATGGCGTTGCTCGATCAATCGGTTTGTGCTGCCGCTGCCACGGCAAAAACGAAATGCAAATTGCTGGCGGTGAACCGTAAGGCGTTGATCGACATTGTCAAGACCAAGCCCGCCGTTGGCATGGCGATGATGCGGGCTGTGGCAGCACGGTTGCGCTATATGAATGCCCTACTGAACGCCTAGTCGACGAAGCTCAAGAGTCGTTACCTCGCCGGGCATGAGAAAGAAAACATGAAAAAGCACAAGATTGCTATCATCGCCGGTGACGGTATTGGTAAGGAGACTTTGCCCGAGGGAATGCGGGTACTTGAGGCCGCCGCACGTCGTTATGACTTACAACTTGATTGGGATGAAAAGCCTTGGAGTTGCGACTACTACCTAGAGCACGGCAGGATGATGCCGGACGATGGTCTGGCGCAGATTCGCCACCACGATGCGATCTATCTGGGCGCGGTCGGATTCCCGACCGTCCCCGATCACATTTCGTTATGGGGCTTGCTGATCCCCATCCGCCGCGAATTTCAACTGTATGCCAACATTCGCCCGGTGCGGCTAATGCCGGGTGTGCCAAGCCCGTTAGCCAATCGCCAAGCTGGGGACATCGATTTCTGGGTGGTTCGGGAAAACAACGAGGGTGAGTATTCGAGTATCGGTGGGCGTATGTATGCTGGCACCGATTATGAATCTGTGATGCAGCAAACTATTTTCACCAGACGTGGCGTCGACCGGATCATGATGTTTGCCTTTGAGCTTGCCCAGACAAGGAGTAAAAAACACGTTACCTCTTGCACAAAGTCAAACGGCATCGCCATTACGATGCCCTACTGGGATGAGCGCTTTAAGGAAATGTCGACGCGTTTTCCGGATATCAAAACCTCGCAATACCATGTCGATATCTTAACCGCGCACTTCGTGTTGCATCCCGACTGGTTCGATGTGGTGGTGGCGTCCAACTTGTTTGGTGACATTCTTTCGGACCTCGGCCCGGCCTGTGCCGGAACCATTGGTATTGCGCCATCCGGTAACCTCAATCCGGAGCGTGAATTCCCGAGCTGTTTTGAACCCGTACACGGAAGTGCGCCCGATATTTTCGGCAAGGGAATTGCGAATCCAATCGGACAGATTTGGTCGGGCGCAATGATGCTGGAATTTCTTGGCCATAAAGCCGCTGGTGACGCCGTCGTGCGCGCCATCGAGACGGTGCTAGTCGATGGGCCGCGAACGCGCGACATGGGCGGCACGGCAACAACGGTGGAAGTTGGTAAGGCCATCGCGGAGGCGGTCGGCTGACGTGCACTCACCAATCTGAGACATGGGGCCGATGAATTCTATTCGTCCAGAAGCCAACCACGCCGTTGTTCGGAAGGTGTCGGCGCGTCAGCCGTACCACTGGCTGGTGAATGGCTGGCGCGATGTTTGGCGATGCCCAACGGTAAGTCTTGCGCATGGTGTAGCAGTAGCGGTTTTTGGTGCCGCGTTACTTATTGTCGCGCGAGATCGCTTTTGGATGTTGGCAGGGGCATTTTCAGGCTTCCTCGTTGTGGCACCCGTGCTTGCGACGGGACTGTATGCATTGAGTCGAGCCCTCGACAGAGGCGAGCCCGCCGATGTTTCATTGCTGATACGCACGTGGACGGTGTGGGGACGCAATCGACGCGCTGACCCGACCAGTTACTGGTGTCTAGTGCGATTCGGTTTGTTGCTGGCGTTTGCCGGCACGGGCTGGGTGTTGACCTCGGCTGCGTTCATTACATTGTTTGCGCCGGTACCCATCAACAATCCGGCAGATTTTTTGCGCTATATCGTTGCCGCACCGGACTCCTATGTTTTTGAGCTTTGGCTGGTTCTTGGGGGGGTGTTGGCCGCACCGGTGTTCGCTTCTAGTGTGGTCTCAATGCCGATGCTGCTGGATCGGCATGTCAAGCCGATGGAAGCGGTGCTGACCAGCTGGCGCGTGGTGCAGGCCAATCCGGGGCCAATTGCAATCTGGGCGGGGGTACTGATGCTGCTGACATTGGTTGGTTTCGCGGCGGCTCTGTTCGGACTAATTCTTATCATTCCCCTCCTCGGTCACGCCAGCTGGCATGCCTATCGAGACCTAGTTGACACCACCACACTGCCGCCGCGTTTGCGGCCTGATTCGGTTGGGGAAACACGGTGATTCTTGGCTTTACCGAAGCGCAGATATCGGCCTTTGGACTGAGCTTCGGCCTCGCGGCATTCATGCTCTACATGGTATTCATCATCGCCCAGTTGGCGTGGGAGAGTAAGGCGGGCAAGATGGGTACGTTTGTTTTGTTCGTTGCGCTTGGATTTGGCATGCTCGGCTTTGTTGTGAAACTAGTCATCCAATGGGTGCTGACCAAGGGATAAGAGAAGGGTCGGCGCAATTGAGCCGACCCTAAAGCGCGGATGTAGGTCATGCATCCGTCACGCACTCCAAGACTTCAAGACTTTAGCGAGCCATGGCAAACAATTCCCCACCCGCAAAGGTGGGTATGGTCGATTGGTAAACTGTTTGTTTCCCCCTCTCTCCCCAAACGGCATGAAAACACTCACAGACCTCGCGCAAGAACTGCGCTCTGGTGAAACCACATCTGAGGCGCTGGTCGAACAGTGTCTTGCGGCAATTGACGACCCTGCCGGAGAGGGGGCGCGGGTGTTTATCGAGGTGTATCGCGATGCTGCGCGGCGTGCAGCCAGCGCGGCGGATAAGGCCCGAGCCCGAGGCGAAGTGCCGAGCCTTATTGCCGGAATACCGATATCGATCAAGGATTTGTTCGATGTGGCTGGTGAAGTTACACGGGCGGGGTCGGTTATCTTGGCGAATGCGCGTCCCGCTGAGCGCGATGCCCCGGCGATTGCAAGACTCAAGGCGGCTGGCCTGATCTTGATGGGGCGAACCAACATGACTGAGTTTGCTTACGGGGCGCACGGCGCTAACAGCCACTACGGCACGCCGCTCAATGCCTGGGACCGTGTAACCAAACGCATCCCCGGTGGCTCGACTTCCGGTGGGGCGGTTAGTGTCACCGACGGGATGGCGGCTGCGACGATTGGCTCGGATACGGGTGGTTCAGTACGAATCCCAGCAGCGTTATGCGGGCTCGTCGGCTACAAACCAACACAGGCACGAGTACCTTTGGCGGGGGCCTTTCCGTTATCCCCCACGCGCGATTCAATCGGTCCTCTTGGGGTGTCGGCGAATTGTTGCGTGTTGCTCGATCGTGTCATGGCGGGCGAATCGATTTCAACTCGCGAACCTGCGCGTTTGCGCGGCCTGACCTTTGGCGTGCCGACCACCATCATGCTAGACGAATTGGATCGTGAGGTTGAGCGTGCCTTTGCGTCGGCCTTGACGCGAATCTCGCGTGCGGGGGCGACGATCAAGGAATTCGTATTTCAAGAGTTGCAAGACGAAGCCGATGGCAGCAAGTTGGTGAATTTTTCCGGTTATGAGGCCTACCAGCTGCATCGTGAGCGGCTGGAAACGCAGTTTGACCAGTTTGATCCGCGCGTGTCAAAGCGGCTTATGTTGGGAGCGGCAATGAAAGAGTCTGATTATCGCGACCTTCGGGAGCTGCGCTTGAAGTTGATGACATCAGCCGACAAAACGACGTTACCCTTTGACGGCTTGCTTGCGCCAGCGGTGCCGATTGTGGCACCCGCGCTGGCTGATCTGGACAGATCCGACGACGATTTGTTCCGCATCAATTCGCTGACCTTGCGCAATACCGCCCCGTACAATGCGTTGAATCGCCCTGCTTGGTCGCTGCCTTGCCACCAGCGTGGTGAAGCGCCGGTCGGATTGATGGTGGTCGGACAGACCAATCAAGACGCGAAGTTACAACGCCTAGGGGTGGCGATTGAAGAGGCGTTGGGCGTCTAAACACTAGCCTGAATGTTTCATGGGTCGCCGGTTGCTTAGAAGGAGGTTGCCTCTGGGCGATTGGCAAACCAATTAGGCTCGTGTCTGTTTTGCTGTGGATGCGGGCTGCAGGTTCTTGCTGCCGAAGCATAGCCCGCTATGCTGTGCTCGGTCAGGCAAAAAATCGCTCGCCTGTTTACCTACTCGCCCGCTTTCGAATGCGCCCCCAAGAAATGTTCAGGCTAGAAGCCGCGGTTCGCCCTCTTGGTTTTCTGATTCTGTTTCATCTCTTCTGCCATCTTCCTCTCGGCAGCGCGTTTGTCCCAACCGATCCACTTCGACAAAAATTCCCACCAAAAGAAGAGGATTGCGAACGGCAGCATGACGTAGAACCAGGACCAATTGGCAACCGGATTGATGTCGGCAATTTTCATCAGCAGAATAACAACGGCGACAACGGCGAGAAACATAACGACCCCAATGGAATGAGTAAACGTACGCTGACGAATTGTCGCTGAAAATGAATCAACGCTGGTAGCAAGTTTGATCCACAGATTTCACGAGAATGCGCGCCCGCTAAGTTAGCACAATCCTGTGAATATGCTTTGTTGCGTGCGCGGTCGAAGTCCGGCACTCGCTGCGCACGGGTAGTGTTGTTTGCGCCAGACGGCGTTTTTTCGTATAGTTTTGCGCCTATGCGACTTACTTGTGAAAGGATCATGAATTGTCTAGCCAACGGGATTCTTGCCGCCGTCGTGCTGGTTGTCTCGACCGAAGTGCTCGCCATGGACGAGCTTCACAAGA
>JBEILF010000034.1:0-19856 GCA_040379385.1 Burkholderiales bacterium
AATCGTGTCCAATCGTAACAGCCAAGCCGTGTTATTGATTGATGTAACTTTCAAGTGGTGCAATCGTGAAATCATGATCCGCGATGATGTCTTTCATATGATCGCGTATCGACAGCATGCCGACGACCTTGCCAGCGTCGAGTACCGGCAGGTGGCGGATATTTTTGTCCGACATTAGCGCCATACACTCGCGGGTTCGGTGGGTGGGGGTTACGAACAGAACCGGCGTGGTCATGATCTCGGAAACCAGCGTTTCTCGGGAATTGCGTCCAACGATGGCGATCTTTCGAGTGTAGTCTCGCTCGGAAAAAATACCCGCCAGCTTTTCGCCTTCCATGACCATCAGCGCGCCCACGCCTTTTTCCGCCAGCAAGGTAATCGCCTCGAACACCGTCGCGGTCGGGCCGACGGAATAGACTTCGGTATAGGCACGTTTCTTGAGCAGCTCGGCGACAGGTTTCATGGCGGATCCCCATTTGCGAATGGATAAGCGACTAGATTACTTCAATCGGCACTTGGCGGCCAGCGGAGCCTTAGGTCCGCCCCCGCGAGGCGTGTACGGCGGTGCCGAACCGTGGCTACATATTCGGGTAATTCGGTCCGCCCCCACCTTCGGGCGTCACCCAGATAATATTTTGCGTCGGATCTTTAATGTCGCAGGTTTTGCAATGGACACAGTTTTGCGCGTTTATCTGCAAGCGCTTCGGCGGCCGAGCGATTGCGGTGTTGGCTGTGTCGCCAGCGCCTCGCTGTACGTCTTGTACTATCTCGTTGCTGGCTCCTTGCCGCCTTGCACTCGTCTCGGCGGCTGAAGCGCTTGATGTCGCGTCGTGGCCTGGTGGGACATCTACGTACTCATAAACACCAGCCGGGCAGTAACGCGCCTCGGGTCCATCGTATCTGGCTAGGTTGACCGATACGGGCACGTTGGCATCCTTTAGTGTGAGGTGCACCCGCTGGTGTTCTTCGTGATTCGTATTCGAAATGAATACTGACGACAATCGATCAAACGTCAGAACGCCGTCGGGCTTGGGATAGCTGATTGGTTTTGCGTCAGCTGCGTCCATCAGAGTTTCATGGTCAGCGTGCTGGTGGTGCAGCGTCCACGGCGCTTTGCCGCCAAACACGACCTGATCCACACCTACCATCAGCGTACCGGTGTATAGCCCTTTTGCCATAAGCGGTTTGAAGTTGCGTGCGCGGTAGAGTTCGTCATACAACCAGCTTTTCTCAAACGACTCGGGATAGTTGGCGAGTTCGTCTGCCGACCGACCGGCACGTAGCGCGTTGAACGCGGCCTCTGCTGCTAGCGCGCCTGATTTGATCGCTGCGTGACTGCCCTTGATGCGCGATGCGTTGAGAAAACCTGCATCGTCGCCGATCAGCGCCCCGCCTGGAAAGATTAGTTTAGGCAGCGATTGCAAGCCGCCGGCGGCGATGGCGCGAGCACCGTAAGCGATACGTCTGCCGCCGACGAAGAAACCACGAATACTGGGGTGTGTTTTGTAGCGTTGGAACTCCTCGAATGGCGAGAGGTAAGGGTTGGTGTAGGCCAAGCCGACCACAAAGCCGACCGAGACCAAGTTGTCCTGCATGTGATAGAGGTATGAGCCACCGTAGGTGTCGCGGTCGAGCGGCCAGCCAGCCGTGTGTACCACCAGTCCTGCCACATGTTTTTCCGGCCTGATTTCCCATAACTCCTTAAGCCCGATGCCGTATACCTGAGGGTCGCGACCATCATTGAGGTGGTAGCGCGTTTGCAATTGTTTACCCAGGTGGCCACGGCATCCTTCGGCAAAAAACGTGTATTTGGCGTGAAGCTCCATACCGCGTTGAAAGCGCTCGGTCGGTTGCCCGTCTTTGCCGATGCCCATGTCCCCGGTGGCGACGCCCCGGACGGCACCATCCTCGTTAAACAGTACTTCTGCCGCCGCGAAGCCGGGATATATCTCGACGCCGAGTTCTTCGGCACGGGTTCCAAGCCAGCGGCAAACGTTGGCCAAGGAGACCACGTAATTGCCGTGATTCTGAAAGCAAGCGGGCAACATCCAATTTGGGACTTTCCGTCCTGTACTTTCAGACAAGAATAGGAAGCGATCTTCGGTCACAGCTTGGTTGAGCGGGGCACCAAGTTCTTTCCAATCCTCGAACAGTTCGGTGATCGCGCGGGGGTCCATTACCGCACCTGACAGAATATGTGCGCCGACCTCAGAGCCCTTTTCAACCACACAAACATTGACATCGTGATTCGCTGCGACCGCTTGTTGTTTCAGACGAATTGCAGCGGCGAGTCCTGCCGGCCCGGCACCGACGATAACGACGTCGTACTCCATTGATTCGCGCGGCTGTTGTGATGCGGTGGCGGTCATTTGGTGTCCTGATGCGGATTCGATATGATGCCCGCTATTATAGATGTCATGACGCGCTGGCTGCAAAAGTTGTCCGGACAAATTTCACTTTGATGCCCCATACATCCTTCATCGGTTTTATCGCAGTTGGTGTCGGTGCCGCCATCGGCGCATGGACGCGTTGGGGATTGACGTTATGGCTAAACACCCGCCACCCCGCATTTCCGATCGGTACGTTCGTGGCAAACGCCGTTGGTGGTCTATTGGTGGGACTTGCGATTGCCTACTTCGTGAAGCATCCGTTTTTATCGCCCGAGTGGCGGCTGCTGGTGATCCCCGGTTTTCTCGGCGGCTTGACGACTTTTTCCACTTATTCAGCCGAAGTCATTGCGCTGGTAGAGCAAAACCAAATCGGCTGGGCGCTCGCGGTTGGCGCTTCGCATTTATTCGTTTCGCTGTTGCTGACCGCCTTGGGGCTTTACTTGGGTAGATTACTGCTCACGGCGGGCTAAGCCGCAGCGCAACCGAACACCGTGCAACCAAGCGAGCCGAGCAAGCCCTAATGCGCCGAGATATGCGTGCGGCCCACATCCACAGCAAGAGAGAAACGAGCCTAATTGGTTTGCCAATCACCCAGAGGCAACGTCCTGCTAAGCAACCGGCGACCCATGAAATATTCAGGCTAGGAGCGAGGCGACGAGGTCGCCTGTTCCCTTGAATGGCACATAAGTGAGTTTGATTCCAGCCGCGCCTTCAAGGCGGACATTTGCCACGTGGTTTGCGGAATTAACCAGTCCCGATCCAGCGATGGAGATGCTATCCGGTTTGACCTCCGCTGCCGCAATCAGATCCTGATAGGTCTTGAACGGACTTTCAGTCAGGACGACGATGGTGTCCGGCGTGTAGTGATAAATGTTGACGTTATGAATGTCCTCCGTCTTGTACTGGACATTGCCTTCCATCGGCTGCAATACAAGATGCGGTAGGGTGGTACTGATCCACGTGTAACCGTCACCAGGAAAATATTTGCTTGTGACCAAGCCAGCGCGCCGCTCCCACTGGGCTTGGAATCGACAATGAAATTCTGATCGTACTCTTTCTTGAAAACCAGTTGCTGCAAGCGCGCCGCGATGTCGAATTCGCCGCCTATGACAAATCGGATGATTAGCGCACGGCTTTCTTGGGGTAGTTTGCTTGTGCATGGCCGTCGTTGCCAGTAAAGATGACAATGATGCCCGCGATTAATGCCGCCAGGACTCGCAAATGTTGGGATCTCGTTTTGTGCACTTTCAGTTTTCCTGCGTAGCCTCGTTGTGATGATCATCTAGCTCACTATTGAGCAGGGTACGCGCCTCGAAGATAACTTCGGACGCGGTCAGGCCATGCGGGCCCATACCGTGGTGCAACGCGGCGTCACCCGCAGCGCCGTGCAGATAGACGCCCAAACGAGCAGCGTCCCAAGTATCCAAGCCCATCGCCATTAGCGCGGCGATCATTCCGGCGAGCGCATCGCCCATGCCCCCTGAGGCCATTCCCGCATTGCCCGTCGTGTTGATCACATAACGGCCATCCGGGTGCGCGATGATGCTGCCGGCCCCCTTAAGCACCACGACGCAGGCGAAGTCTTGTGCGAGTCTCGTTGCCATTGAGGGCCGATCCCTCTGCACTTCCGCAATGCTGAAACCAAGCAGACCTGCTGCCTCGCCGGGGTGGGGTGTGAGAACGAAAGGCAAGAAAGGACGGGTGTTTTCAGCTTTTTTTGATTCAAAAGCCGCGCGGATACTGGGGTTTTTTGAGACAACGTTCAGCGCATCCGCATCTACCAGTGTCGGTTTGTCGAGCGTTAGCAAGGCCAGCAACGAGGCGGCACCAGTTTCACCCATGCCCATGCCAATCGCAAACGCACTCATATGGTGGTCCTTGACGAGTAGCTTGGCGTCACGAACCATGATCTCCGGATGCAGCGGATCGAAGCTCGGGCGGTGCTTATCGAATAAGCCGAGGTACACCTTACCCGGGCCGATGTGTAATGCTGCTCGTGCAGCCAGAATGGCTGCACCGGTCATGCCCTCAGCACCGCCCACTACACCAATACTGCCGTAGTTGCCTTTATGACTGTTGGCACGGCGCTTGGGTATCAGCCGAAGCGCGTCGTCACACGTGAGTAACGAGGCGGGAGTGGGGGGCTGTTCGATACCGAGAGTTTCTACCGTGACGAGTCCTGCGAAGTCCTTACCATCGTTGGTAAACAATCCAGGCTTTGCGCCGACAAACGTCAGCGTCCGGTCGGCAATGATGGTCGGTTCATACGCCACACCGGTGTCGGCGTTGAGGCCGCTGGGGACATCAATGGCGATGACGACACAGCGGTTTGCAGCGCGCTGCGCATTGCAGAGCCGGATCACATCAGCAAACGCGCCCGATGGTGCCTTGCTGAGACCGGTGCCGAACAGCCCATCAATGATGATCGCAAACTCAGATGATTTTGGCCAAGCCTTTAGCACTGCGCCATTATTTGCGTTGAACGTGGCATACGCATTTTTTGCCACAGATTCTGTCCAAGTCTGTTCACCTAATGCGAGCACGGCGACAGATATTTTTGCTTTGCGCAGCGCTTCTGCCGCTACCCAAGCGTCACCGCCGTTGTTGCCCGGTCCAGCCAGTACCAAAATTGTTTTCGCCTTGTTTTTTTTCAGCATATCCAATGCCATCTTGGCGACTGCCTCGCCAGCCCGCTGCATCAAGCAAATCTTCGGATGCGCCGCGCGATGGTTGGCCTCCATTTCTTTGATGGCGGCAACGCTGTACAAATTGCTGTTCGGGGTGATCATGGCTTTAGAACCGTATCGAGCGCGGTGGGCAGGGTTTTGGGGTAGTCAAGGCTGTAATGGAGTCCGCGGGTCTCCTTACGCAGCATGGCGGAACGCACAATCAGCTCAGCCGTCTGCAATAGATTTCTAAGTTCAATTAAGTCGTTCGTAACACGAAAATTGGCATAGTACTCATTGATCTCGGCATTCAGCAGTTGGATCCGGTGCATGGCACGCTCCAAGCGTTTGTTGGTTCGCACGATGCCAACATAGTCCCACATAAAGCGCCTCAACTCATCCCAGTTATGCGAGAGGATAACTTCTTCATCCGCATCAGAGACGCGGCTTTCGTCCCAAGCCGGCAACGGCGGTAGTTCAATTGCCCCGTGCGCGGCGATGTTGTTGCGTACTGCTTCGGCAAATACCAGGCACTCAAGTAACGAGTTGGAAGCCAGACGATTGGCCCCGTGGAGGCCGGTACACGACACTTCCCCTACCGCATATAGATGTTTGACTTCGGTTCTGCCGTTGAGATCAGTCACCACCCCCCCACACGTGTAGTGCGCGGCTGGTACGACCGGGATCGGCTCTTTGCTGATATCGATACCGAGGCCGCGGCATTTTTCGTAAATGTTGGGGAAGTGCGCCCGCAAAAATTCCACCGGCTTGTGTGAAATATCCAAGTGCACAAAATCGAGCCCGCGCTTCTTCATTTCAAAATCGATGGCACGTGCGACTACATCGCGCGGCGCTAATTCAGCACGTTCATCGTGATCGAGCATGAAGCGGTGGCCGGCACCGTCGTATCCGGGAGGAATTCTGAGTAAGCCGCCTTCGCCACGTACTGCCTCGGTTATCAAATACGATTTTGCCGCAGGGTGGTACAAGCAGGTCGGATGAAACTGCATGAATTCCATATTGGCAACGGCGCACCCTGCGCGCCACGCCATTGCCACACCATCTCCGGTCGCAACATCGGGATTGGTCGTGTACACATAGACTTTTCCGGCACCGCCGGTTGCCAATACGGTCGAGCGGGCACCGATAGTCAGCACGCGTCCCTTGGATTTGTCCAAGACGTAGGCACCATAACAGCGCTTGTCTGACAAGTGACCGAGTCGTTTTGAGGTGATCAGATCGACCGCAATTTGATGTTCCAGTATTTGAATATTGGGATGCGACTTAAGCTGTTGGACCAAGGTTTTTTGTACTGCGCGCCCGGTGGCGTCTGCCGCATGGACGATACGTCGGTGGGAATGACCACCTTCGCGCGTCAGGTGAAGTTCTGCCCGATTGTTCTCGTCAGTGGTAAACGGCACGCCCTGCTCAATCAGCCATTCGACCGCGCGTTTGCCGTTTTCCACCACGAATCGCACCGCATCTTCATGGCAAAGACCCGCACCTGCGATGTGAGTGTCGCGAACATGCTCTTCTACAGAGTCATTGTCGTCGAGCACTGCCGCAATACCGCCTTGTGCCCACGCGCTGGCCGCGTCGAGCAACTCTCCCTTGGTGAGCAGGGCGACTTGTTGACTTTCGGCCAGGCGAAGTGCGAGAGACATGCCGGCCAAGCCCGAGCCGATGATGAGCACGTCGAAGTTCATTTGGCCACTGGCTTGTCCTATGCTGGTTAGTGCGGGCTCAGCCGGGATAGGTTTGGACATAACGAAATATCGGTTCTTGAAAATTGGTTTGTAGCGCCCAAACTAGTCTCGAGCTGATGAACTATTTTGCGCGGGCTGGGTCTCTAATATGAGTCGCCGGGTGCGCCGCAGTATTGCCGGGCGTTTCCGGTGCCATTTTGAAGGTTAGTGTGGGCTTGATTTCGCCGGAGCTTCGCAAAGGTACACTTGCGCTATCCGCAGGTTTGGCGCTGAAACAATATTTAAATCAATATGTTAGTAGGTCTTACAGGTTTAGGAGAGGCACGATGGCAGACTTGACGTTTATAATACCCGACAGTTCCCGGCTCGCTACTGGTGTGGCACGTGGCGCAGGTAACAATGGGGCTGCTCGACGCATGGGCTCGCCAGTTCTTGCCAACCCTTCGGCAATTCAGATCGCGGCGAGTGGGAAGGCACAACGCACTGATGAAAAAGCGTCAATGAGTGATCGAGAGATCGATCTACAGCTAGTAGAGCGGGCACGATCAGGCGATAAGCGCGCTTTTGAGTTGCTCGTCATCAAGTATCAGCGCAAGGTGGAGCGGGTGCTGTCGGGTATTGTCCGAAATCAAGACGAGATCGAAGACGTGGCACAGGAAGCTTTCATCAAGGCCTATCGTGCGCTCGGAAACTTCCGTGGCGATAGCGCGTTCTACACTTGGCTTTACCGCATCGCGGTGAACACCGGGAAGAACTATCTGATCAGTCGGGGTCGGCGCGCGCCAACCTCTACTGAGTTTGATGCAGAAGAAGCAGAGGGCTTCGAAGATGCCACCGGACTGCGCGATATCGCGACCCCTGACGCACAACTGATGAGCAAACAAATTGGTGAAATCGTCAATCGCACCATCGATGCGCTGCCCGACGAGTTGCGTACCGCGATCACGCTCCGCGAAATCGAAGGTTTGTCCTATGAAGAGATTGCGCAGATTATGGACTGCCCCATCGGCACGGTGCGTTCGCGCATTTTCCGTGCGCGCGAGGCGGTTGCCGAGCAATTGCGACCGCAGCTGGGCATCAATAAGGATCGACGTTGGTAGCTTGGGGCAAGGTTTTTCGTGGAACTTAAGGGTGTAAGCAACGAGAACTCCAAATGAGCACACGAAGCGTATCGGAGAATTGGTAATGAACGAACAGATTTCCGCATTGATGGATGGCGAGCTTGACCGAGAAGATGCCCTACGGGTAATCCGTAGCTTAGGCTCCGATGTCGAGCAACGCGAGAGTTGGAACCACTACCATCTGATCGGCGAAACCCTTCGGGGTGCGACGTCTGGTGAGGTGCATAGGCAGCAGCGCTGTGCTGCCGCCATTTTTGCCAAGCTTGCGCAAGAGCCTACCGTGTTAGCCCCGTCGGCGATCAGAGGCGCGCCGGTTGACAAACGTACCCGCATGGCCTTAGCAATGGCGGCCTCTGTGGTGACCGTGTCGGCGATTGCTGTGGTCGCGTTCAAACAGCAGAGCGGAACGGTCGTGCCTGTCCAACTCGTGCAGAAGGTGGCACCACGGCCAGTCGCTGTCGGGCCTGACCCTGCCGAGGTGCGAGTTAACGATTATTTGGCAATTCATCGACAGTTTACCAATCCGGAGGCCTTTCAAGCAGCCTCCACCAAGCGCGAGGCAGGCCGGTAGCATTGTGGCGGCATGTGTGACAACATGGGCGAGACGGAAATAGTGAAGAAATAGCGTGGTAATGTTGGGAAATGTGAAATTGAATTGTCCTGCGTCAACTAGGTGGCAGAGCAGGTTCGCGCAGTCTTTTAGGGCAATCATATTGCTCCTCTGCGTTTTCTGCTTGATCCTGCCAACAGTGACCGTTGCTCAGCCGAAGAGTGCGGGAGAATGGCTAGAACGTATGGCAAAGTCGGCTCGCGAATTGCCTTACACCGGGGTTTACGTTCATCAAACCACTGATGG
The DNA here is from genome assembly GCA_040379385.1 of Burkholderiales bacterium. Taxonomy (GTDB): domain Bacteria; phylum Pseudomonadota; class Gammaproteobacteria; order Burkholderiales; family Usitatibacteraceae; genus UKL13-2. The sequence goes on from JBEILF010000034.1 coordinate 8,740, forward strand.
TTCGGCGACCTCACGTATTACGCATGTCGTCGATAAACAAGGTAATGAGCACGAAAAGCTCGAAATGCTTGACGGGCCGTTGTTTGAGGTGATTCGGCGCAACGAACAACTGTTTTGCTACAACCCCGAACAAAAGATGGTGCGGGTGGACCGCCGTTCCACTGGACGTTTTTTTCCCTCGTTGGTTTCCGGTTCGCCCAGCGCGATAGCCGAGAACTATAAGGTCAAGCTTGGCAACATTGAGCGTGTAGCCGGTCACGACTGCCAGTGGGTGATCCTTGAACCGCGGGATAACATGCGCTACCTGCAAAAATTGTGCGCTGAATTGGGTACCGGATTGCTTCTGCGGGCTAGGGTCTTCAATGAAAAGAACCAATTGCTGGAACAATTTATGTTTACGCAGGTCGATGTGAGCGGAGCGGTGTTGCGGCAGGACATACGTTCTCGTTGGGAAAAGTCGTCTGGCTGGCAGAAGGACTATTCGGTAAAGGATGGCGGCAAGTCCGCCGACACAGGTTGGCATGTCGGGCATCCTCCATCGGGGTTTAGGAAAGTCATGGAGATGGTGCGGAATTTGTCTGGTCGCAAAGAGCCGGTTACGCACCTCGTCTATACCGACGGCCTCTCGCATGTGTCCGTATTTGTCGAGGGTAACGGTGGCAATGTTGTCCAGCCGAGCAGCAAAGTCAGTGACGATGGTCCGATCAATGTGGTCATCAGACCGGTGGCGGACTACCTAGTTACCGTGATGGGCGAAGCTCCGATTGGTGCGGTACAAGCCATAGCAGAAAGCGTGTCCCGTCGCCGCTAGACGCTTTGCGGTATTGTGTGCTGTTATCTGATGCTCGCCGGGGTCACCCGGCGATTCAACTTGTAAGAAGGAAAATATGTCAAAACGTTTCGCTTTAATGCCAATGTCTGTTGCTAGCTTGATTGGTGCAGGCGTTCTTTCTCTTGGTTTGATTTGCACCCAGCCAGACGCATTGGCGCAAAGCGCGGGCGCGGGTCGCGGTGTGACGTTGCCTGACTTTTCTGAGTTGGTAGAAAAAGAAGGTGCCTCGGTAGTCAATGTCAGTACCAAGGCGCGATCTGCTGGACGCGGCGGCGCGGCATCTCCTGAAGATAACGAACAGTTCTACGAGTTTTTCCGGCGCTTCATGCCGCCGGACGCGTTGCCAATGCCTCGACAGAGTCCGCAAAACCCGCAGAATCCGCGCCGTACCCCACGCGCGCCCAACACGCCTGCGCCAGACGCGCCGCTACGTGACGTTGGCCAGGGTTCGGGCTTCATCATTTCCGCAGATGGCTACATCATCACGAATCGGCACGTGGTGTTGATCAACGGCGGCGTGGATGCAACTGGTCGGCCCCAGCCGGCGTTCGCCGACGAAGTGACGGTAACCCTCACCGACAAGCGTGAGTTCAAGGCTAAGGTGATTGGTGCCGACGACCGCACGGATGTGGCGGTGTTGAAAATTGACGCTACCGGGCTGCCAAAGGTGAACATCGGCAACTCAGACAAGCTGAAAGTGGGCGAATGGGTGCTGGCCATCGGCTCACCGTTCGGCTTTGAAAATACGGTGACGGCAGGGATCGTCAGTGCCAAGTCGCGCGATACAGGCGACTTGGCACCTTTTATCCAAACTGATGCAGCCGTCAATGTGGGTAACTCGGGCGGCCCATTGTTTAGTACCCGAGGCGAAGTCGTCGGGGTCAACTCGCAGATCTTCACGGGTAACGGCGGGTACCTTGGAATTTCATTTGCAATACCGATCAACACGGTGATGGAAGTTGCCAACCAGCTAATGACGACGGGCAAGGTTCGCCGTAGCCGCATCGGTGTTGCGCTCGACCCGACGCCGTTTTCGGAAGATCTTGCTGAGGCGCTAGGGCTACCCAAAAAAGACGCGGGCGTGATGGTAGCGAGCATTGAGCCAGACACACCAGCCGAAAAGGCGGGGCTAAAAGCGCGCGACATCATCCAAAAAGTTGATGGCAAGTTAGTCAAGTCGATCGTCGACATTCAACGCATCATTTTCCCAAAAGTGCCGGGAACGAAGGTGACACTGTCAGTGTGGCGAAGCGGCTCGGTGAAAGAAATCACCTTACCTGTGGTGGAAGCGCCGGAAGACCCGAACGCGCCACGTGTGCAAAGAGCAACGCCGACCACACCGAAAGTAGATAAACAGGATAAGCCCGCGTTAAAACCGAACCGACTAGGCCTCATCGTCGAAGAAGTGGATGAAGATGACCGCAAATCATTGTCGATTACCTCCGGCGTAATCATCACGGAGGTCTCCGGACCGGCCGCCAAGATTGGTCTCCGCCCGGGTGACGCCATCCTCGCGCTTAATACCACTGAAATCAAGTCTCCCGCCCAGTTCAACGATCTGGTCGCAACGCTTACAGACAACAAGCCAGTTGCTTTGTTGGTCAAACGCGAAGATACAACGGCAAGATATTTGACGTTGAGGCCGGACGCGAAGTAATGCGTTTAACCCTGATTGGCCGTAGCTACTGCCACCTCTGCGAGGCGATGCGTGCCGAGTTACATGCGGCGCTCATCTCAGCAGGGGGGGCAGGGAAATCGGTAAAGATCGTTGAAATCGACCTCGATGCTTATCCTGCGTTGGAAAATCGATTCTCAGAATTAGTGCCGGTATTGCTGCTTGGCGAGCCGGAGACGGGCGTAGAAATCTGCCACTACCACTTCGATCACCACCGATGGACATCCACTACCGGTTTGGCGTTTGGCGGTCGCTCGTAATTGCCCCGGTATTGGGCTAAAATTTACAGTTGATTCGCTTTGAAGGCACCCACGGGTGCCTTTGTTCTTCATGCGGCCCCGCACAGCCTGCATACCGCGCAACTCAAGCGAATGGTCACGCGACAATCCCTGCATCACAGGCTTCTGCCCACCATGAATCACATCCGCAATTTTTCCATCATCGCCCACATTGACCATGGCAAGTCCACCTTGGCTGATCGCATTATCGAACGCTGTGGTGGGTTGTCGTCGAGGGAGATGGAATCCCAGGTGCTTGATTCGATGGAACTAGAACGCGAACGCGGTATCACCATCAAAGCACAGACAGCAGCCCTGACCTACAAGGCGCGGGATGGCCAAACCTATCAGTTGAACTTGATCGACACGCCCGGGCACGTCGACTTTTCGTACGAAGTCTCACGCTCATTGTCTGCCTGCGAGGGCGCATTACTTGTGGTCGATGCCTCACAAGGAGTCGAAGCACAAACCGTTGCCAACTGCTACACCGCGACCGATCTGGGCGTAGAGGTATTTCCGGTACTCAACAAAATCGACTTGCCGTCAGCCGACCCTGATCGGGTGATCGACGAAATCGAGGACATCATCGGTATTGAAGCACACGATGCAGTCCGTTGCAGCGCCAAGACAGGTATTGGTATCGACGATGTGATTGAAGCCGTTGTAACGCGTATCTCACCGCCGAAAGGGGATCCAGCCGGGCCGCTCAAAGCGCTGATTATCGATTCGTGGTTCGATAACTATGTTGGTGTGGTCATGCTGGTGCGAGTCATAGATGGTGTGCTTAGGCCGAAAGACAGGATCCTTTTCATGGCGACGGGGGCGCAGCATTTATGTGAGCAAGTCGGTGTGTTTGCACCAAAGTCACAATCGCGTCCCGAACTCAAGGCGGGTGAAGTCGGTTTCGTCATCGCCGGCATCAAGGAACTTAAGGCGGCTAAGGTCGGCGACACCATTACCTTGCAAGATCGGCCTGCGTCGGCCGCCCTGCCGGGCTTCAAGGAGATCAAGCCACAAGTTTTTGCCGGCTTGTATCCGGTTGAATCGAATCAGTATGATGGCCTGCGCGATGCACTGACCAAGCTACAGTTGAACGACGCCAGCCTTCGATTTGAGCCGGAAACATCTCAGGCGTTGGGATTTGGTTTCCGCTGCGGCTTCTTGGGATTGTTGCACATGGAGATTGTGCAGGAGCGCTTGGAACGCGAATTCGATCAGGACTTGATCACCACGGCTCCAACTGTGATTTATCAAGTGCTGCTGATGGATAACACGGTGATTGAAATCGAGAATCCGTCCAGGTTGCCCGAACTGTCCAAGATTCGAGAAATTCGCGAACCGATTATTATCGCCACCATGATGATGCCGCAGGAATATGTGGGATCGGTGATTATTTTGTGCAACCAGAAACGCGGCGTGCAGGTCGATATGCAGTATCACGGCAGACAGGTGATCCTCACCTACCTAATGCCGATGAATGAAGTGGTGATGGATTTCTTTGACAAACTGAAGTCGGTATCGCGTGGCTATGCGTCGCTTGATTACGAGTTTAAAGAATACCGTCCTTCCGATCTGGTTAAGTTGGACATACTCATCAACGGTGAAAAAGTTGATGCGTTATCGCTGATCGTTCATCGTGCAAACAGTCAGTATCGAGGCCGCGAACTTGCTTCAAAAATGCGTGAGTTGATTCCGCGTCAAATGTTTGATGTTGCAGTGCAAGCGGCGATTGGGGCAAACATTATCGCCCGTGAAAACATTAAGGCGCTGCGCAAAAACGTCATCGCCAAATGTTATGGTGGTGATATTTCACGCAAGCGTAAGCTGCTGGAAAAACAGAAGGCTGGCAAGAAGCGCATGAAACAGGTTGGTAGCGTTGAAATTCCGCAAGAAGCCTTTCTCGCAGTTTTGCAGATTGGGGATAAGTAGTTGGTACCCGGCCCAGTGTTACCGATGGCGTCATTTTGTGGATTGGTCGCAACTGGGTGTCGTAGCGCACAATTGGCTGTAAAGATGCGTACACATTGTTAAATGAGTTGGAAGTAATCTATGAATTGGGAAATGCTTGGATGGTTGGCGATTGCAGCGAGCTTGGCCGTCGTCGTGGCAAGTTTGTTTGTCGGCAAAGAGGTGGTAACAGCCTCTTCGGGGCAGACCACTGGCTTGCCTGACCAGTCGAAATCGGCGATTCACACCTTGCTTGAGATCGCCTGGCCGGTTTTGTTCATCGCTTCGCTGGCGATGCTTACCTTTAAGGAGGTGATGGGTTTTGCCGCTGTGTTGTTGACCGCAACCGCCACCACCGGTTTGATTTGGCTGGTCGATTCATTGGCTTTCCGCAAACGACGTAAAGCAGGAACACAGGATCCTGTGCTGGTGGAAATGGCCAAGAGTTTCTTCCCAGTGATACTCATCGTTTTTTTACTCCGCTCTTTTTTGTTCGAGCCGTTCAAAATTCCGTCTGGCTCAATGGTCCCAACGCTGCTGGTCGGCGACTTTATCTTGGTGAACAAGTTCACCTATGGCATTCGTGTACCGGTGGTGAACAAGAAAATTGTTGATGTTAATTTGCCCAAAGCTGGTGACGTGATGGTGTTTCGCTATCCGGAAGACATGTCCAAGGACTTCATCAAGCGCGTCATTGGCACGCCCGGCGACACCATCACTTACAAGGACAAACGTCTGACCGTCAACGGCAAACCAGTGTTGACGCAATCAAACGGCACCTATACGGACACCGAAAGCGGCGGCGTCCGATTTTTTGAGACATTTACTGAGAAATTAGCGGAAAAGCCACACCAAATGATGGTCGATCCCCGCCTGCCATCATTGGATCTGGCCCGGGTCAGGCAGTTCCCAAACAGGTCGAATTGCACTTACAATGCCGAGGGGATGACCTGCAAAGTTCCAGATGGCCAATACCTGATGATGGGCGATAGTCGCGACAACAGCGACGATGGCCGTTATTGGGGATTTGTGCCGGAAGAAAACATCGTTGGCAAAGCGGTGTTGGTTTGGATGAACTTCGGTAGTCTGAAACGTATCGGTACCGCGATCGAATAACGCCTCACGAGCGCAACCGACAGATATGGATATGAAACCAGCCACGATTACCCCTCCTCTACTGCCGATTCGTCGATTGCTGGCGGCTCGACGAGCGCCACGTTCGAGACAGCACGGCGTTGGCTTTATCACCCTCTGTTTGTATTTCGTTGTCGGCGGGGTGATGGTATTGGGTGGCCTCAAACTATTACCCCACTACATCGAGTATGTTTCGGCAAAGAAGGTCATGGAGGCGATGGCGACCAGTGAACAGGTCAAGACAGGTAGCGTAGCCGAGATCCGAAACAATTTTGACCAGCGCCGATTGAAGGAAAACATTCAGGTGCTTAAAGGCGCAGATTTGGACATTACCAAAGAAAATAACGACACCATCGTCAGTGCTGCTTGGCAGGCGCAAGTTGCACTGTTCCCCGGGTACACATTACTCATCGACTTCGCGGTGAGTACTGCGCCTGGCAAGTAGCAGCCCGTGAGCGCGTCGGCATCCCCGCTGGCGGAGCGGCTTGGTTACGCATTTCGGGACCCGAGTTTGTTGGCCCAAGCGTTGACCCATCGCAGTTTTGGCACGCCTCACAACGAGCGCCTCGAGTTTCTTGGCGACGCGATGCTCAACCTGGTGATCGCCGAGCTTATCTTCACAAAATTTCCCGCAATGCCGGAGGGAGAGCTTAGTCGGCTGCGAGCCAACCTCGTCAATCAAACATCACTCGCCGGGATTGCCGAAGAAAACGCGCTGGGCGTCTCTCTCCGGCTCGGAGCTGGAGAAATCAAGACGGGAGGAGCGTTGCGGCCCTCCATTCTGGCAGATGCTGTTGAGTCACTCATCGGCGCGGTGTTTCTTGATGGTGGCTTTGTTGCGGCAGAAGAACTGGTCAAGCGTCTGTTTGCTTCCCGGCTTGATGCGCCGGAACAAGAACATCCCTCGAAGGATGCCAAAACCGCACTTCAAGAGTGGCTGCAGGCGCGCGGGCATCAGTTGCCGCAGTACATGGTGAAACGAATTGAAGGCGCGTCGCACCGGCAGATCTTTTACGTCGAGTGTATTACAGAGCGACCAGCCTTCAAGGTGGAAGGATGCGGGGTCACACGCCGCGCTGCCGAACAAGACGCCGCAGCAAAAATTCTCGCCAAAATTCAAGCCAAAGGCATGGCGTGACGAACAGCATGATTGAGTCGCGCGAGGAGTTTCGCTGTGGCACAATCGCCATTGTGGGCAGGCCGAACGTCGGCAAGTCAACCTTGCTGAATCATCTGGTTGGACAAAAGGTGAGCATCACGTCGAATAAGGCGCAGACCACCCGCCACCGCATCACTGGCATCCTGACGGATGCAAACACCCAGTTTCTCTTTTTCGACACGCCAGGGTTTCAGAACACCCACCAGAACGCGTTAAATCGGGTGCTGAATAGAACCGTTGCTAACACCGCCGATGACGCTGATGTTGTCGTGTTCGCGGTCGAAGCGCTCAGATTTGGCGACGCCGACGAGGCGGTGCTCAAGGCCCTGCCGTCGTCAGCCAAAGTGGTGCTCGTGGTGACCAAGTCAGATCGTGCCAAGGAGCCATCAAGGATGCTGCCGTTTCTGGCTGATCTGCAGCAACGTTTCGCCTTCACCGCTGTGGTGCCGGTCAGTATCAAAAACCCCGGCAGTATCGAGGAACTCAAGCGTGTCATACGTCCGCTGCTTCCTGCGCAGCCTGCCATCCACTCCAAAGATGAGCTGACCGACAAGTCCGAACGGTTTATTGCGGCTGAGTTCATTCGTGAAAAAGTGTTCCGTCAAGTCGGCGACGAGCTTCCCTATAGCGTCAGTGTGATGATTGAAAAGTTCGAGGTGGTAGGTACGCTGCGACGAATTTTTGCAACGATCATTGTCGAAAAGCAGACACAAAAAGCAATGATCATCGGCGCAAATGGTGAACGGCTAAAACGAATCGGTACCGATGCAAGGCGGGACATGGAAGCCATGTTTGATGGCAAGGTTTATCTCGAACTTTGGGTGCGCGTCAAAAAAGGCTGGGCCGACGATGAAGCGCTGGTTAAACAATACGGCTATCAATAGTTGGGATGAGAACGTCAAGCAGCTTCGCCAGTGATGGCTTTGTGCTTCACAGCTATCCATACAAAGAGACCAGCCTCATCCTCGAAACATTCACGCGTTCACACGGTCGTGTGGCGATGGTCGCCAAAGGCGCGAAGCGTGGTTCAGCCAGCAAGTACGCCTTAAACGCTTTTCAACCACTCTCGCTTGAGTGGTTTGGCAAGGCGGACATGAAAACGTTAAAAGCGGCCGATCACCAGCGTATCAATCCGCAGATTCGTGGCGCAGCGCTGATGGCGGCGTTCTACGTCAATGAGCTATTGTTGAAGCTGGTTGCAAAAGATGATGCGCATGAACAGTTGTTTGAACGTTACTCCGAGACAATTTGCGCACTGGCGGGATTACAAACGAGCAGCCAGTTATCAAGGGAAATTGAGATTGTGCTGCGCCGCTTTGAACTCAAGATGCTCGAAGAGCTCGGATACGGTCTGACACTCGCACACGAAGCAGATTCTGATGCAGCCATTGATGCGCGAGCCGAGTATCTATACGTAGTAGAGCGGGGCCCGCTACGTCTGACCAGCCAGCAAGAGGTGCGGGCCGTCGAACCCGTGAAATTGGCTGGCAGCACCATATTGGCGCTCGCTAGGGGCGAGCTTTCCGATGCGCTCACACTCGCTCAAGCAAAACAACTCATGCGTCGTGTCATCAACCACCATCTTGGCGATAAATCACTGCACACGCGTCAACTTATTCGGGAAATGAAATGATCAACGACCTTGTCGTCAGCTCGACGGTCGAGATCGATACCCGGCGGTGGGTGGAGCGCGTAGTGATCGGCTTGAATCTGTGCCCATTTGCAAAGTCGGTGCATAACAAGGGGCAGATTCATTACGCAGTGACCTTGGCCGATGACGCTGCGGGGCTGCTCGCCGAGCTTGCGGCTGAACTTGAGGCGCTTGCCGCTTGTGACGCGGAGCAGAGAAGCACAACCTTGTTAGTCGCGCCGCTTGCGTTTTGTGATTTCCGCGATTTCAACGACTTCCTGGCATTGGCGGAGGCTTTAGTCGCCGAAATGAAACTCGACGGTATTCTGCAAATTGCCAGCTTTCATCCGCAATTCCAATTTGCTGGAACATCGCCTGACGACATCACAAATGCCACTAACCGCTCACCATATCCCACGCTTCACCTGTTGCGGGAGGCAAGTGTTGAGGCGGCGATAGAGGCATTGCCCGGAACAGAATCAATCTACTTGCGGAACATCGAAACGCTGAAATCGCTGGGTCGCGAAGGCTTTACGAAATTGGCCACAGGGCCGTCGCTGCAGCCGTCAGCACGCGCTGCCGGTGAGTCGAAGTGAGGGCTACCGAGATGCGCAAGAGTTACAAGCAGACGGACGCGGAAATTCTCGCCGCAGAACTCCGGCCCGGACAGTCCATCGCGCTGCTGCAAGCGCTGCATATCCTGACCCGTGACGGCAAGCTCAATCAAGATTCGCGTCGCAAGCTAAAGCAGGTTTACCACCTCTACCAATTCATCGAGAAGATCCTAGTCGAGCTGACGACATCGGACCAATCATTGACGGTGGCCGATCACGGCGCAGGTAAATCCTACCTCGGCTTCATCCTCTACGACCTGTTTATGAAGGCTCGCCCGTCTGCATACATCTATGGCATTGAGGCACGCGAAGAGTTAGTTACAAAGTCGCGTGCGCTAGCCTTGGAGTTGGGCTTTGACCGCATGTCATTCATAGCATCAAGTGTGGCTGAGGCGGCCGAATCGAACGTACTTCCCGCGCAAATTGACGTGGTAACCGCGCTTCACGCGTGCGACACTGCCACCGATGACGCCATTCGTTTTGGGCGACTGAAACGTGCGAAGTTTATGGTGCTGGTGCCATGTTGTCAGGCAGAAGTCTCACGCGCACTCAGTCTCGACAAGGCGCGCTCCCTGTCGCGCACGCCGTTGGCCGAGTTGTGGCGTCATCCGATCCACACGCGTGAGTTCGGCAGTCAATTAACTAACGTACTGCGGTGTCTGTGCCTTGAGGCCTCCGGTTATCAAGTCACCGTGACGGAGCTCGTCGGTTGGGAGCATAGCTTGAAGAATGAGCTCATCATCGCCCGTCATATTGGTGAATCCGGCAAGTCTCGTGCGGCGAAAGTGCGCCTGGCGGCATTACTGGCGCAGTTTGGGCTAGAAAGCCTGTTGGAAACGCGCTTCGCGCCCACCTAGATTCCTTTTGAAGCGTTTTCCGCTGGGCTCCCGCTTGCCAGACACGCCCGGCTCCAGCATCTCGTAGAATACCGGCATGACAAAACTCAGCGTTAACGTGAACAAAATTGCGCTGCTGCGTAATAGCCGCGCCTTGGGCATTCCGGACGTCGAAAAATTCGCCCGTATCGCACTTGATGCCGGGGCGCATGGCATCACCATCCATCCGCGCCCCGACGGGCGGCACGTTCGGGCAGATGATGTTTCCCGATTGGCTACCCTGATGCGCGCCTTTCCGGGACGCGAATTCAATATCGAAGGTAATCCCTTCCATAATTTGCTGGACTTCGTCCGCGAGACGCGCCCGGATCAATGCACGTTGGTGCCGGACGAATCAGGGCAGTTCACATCTGACCACGGCTGGGACATCGCGAAGGATGGTGTTCGCCTGCGGCCCATCATCAATGAACTCAAATCACTTGGGGTGCGGGTCAGCCTGTTTATGGATCCGCTGCCTGCGGTAATGCCACAAGTCAAAGCACTTGGCGCAGATCGGATTGAGCTCTATACCGAGCCATACGCGGCGAATTTCGGGCGACCGGCGGGCCGGGAGACGTTGGATGCGTATGTTGCCGCCGCCGCCGCCGCCATCTCTGCCGGCCTTGGCGTTAACGCCGGGCACGATTTGAATCTACATAATCTGCCCAACTTTGTCGCGGCGATCCCGGCGTTGCTTGAAGTCTCTATCGGTCATGCGTTAGTTGCCGACGCACTTGAATTTGGCCTCGCCAAGACAGTGCACCTTTATCTCGAGGCCACCGGCAATGTTCCGCTCGACGCGGCCTAGGCAGAAAAGGATGGCTTTGTGATTTTTGGAATCGGCACTGATATTGTTGCCATCAAACGTATTGAAGATGGATTACTGAAACCAGAATATAATTATTTATGAGATTATGCCCAAAAATAATAGAAAAATGCACAAAAGGCAAAGATGGGGAAAAATATCAGGAGT
>JBEILF010000035.1:0-19770 GCA_040379385.1 Burkholderiales bacterium
CCTCCTCCAACCGCCGGATACGTTCTTGCACGGTGGCACGCGCCAAGCCGAGTTCACGTGCAATCTCCGCAACGCTTCGTCGTGCGTCGCGGCGAAGGATGTCGAGCAGCAAAGTTTCAGCCTTGGTCAAACCGGATGCGGTGCGAGACATCTTGTACCCAAGTTATTAGAATGCAAAAAGATACCTGCGTTATGCTAATTTTAACCCATCTTTTTGTATGCTTTGCAGCTTCGTTCCGACAGCCTACATCTCTAAAATGTCGATCTGTCAAAACACTTTCAAGGACGCACCATGTTACACGTCGCACTTATTGGCTCCGGCAAGATTGGTGAAGCTATCGTCACGCTGTTTAACCAAATTGGTGGCTACACGGTCACCGTGGTTGACAAAGACATGACGCGGCTACAGCCGATGGTCGCGCTAGGGGCTGCGATTCACGTTGCCGATGTGGCCAACGACAATCTTGAAACAGCGCTCAAGGGTGTCAACGTCATCTTGTCGGCCTGCCCGTTCTATCTCACCCCGCTGCTGGCAAAACTTGCGCGCAATCTCAATGCCCACTATTTCGATTTGACCGAAGACGTCGCAAGCACGCGGATTGTGAAGGACATCGCACGCGACGCTAACACCGTGTTTATGCCGCAGTGCGGATTGGCACCCGGTTTCATCTCGGTCGCCGGTTACGAACTCGCCAAAAAGTTTGACACCTTGCGCGACGTCAACATGCGTGTCGGCGCGCTACCAATCTATCCGACCAATGCGTTGAAGTACAACCTGACATGGAGCACCGATGGACTGATCAACGAATACCTCAATCCCTGCGAGGCGATCATTGACGGCAAGTTACGCGAAACGCCCCCGATGGAGGAGCTTGAGCACTTTTCACTCGACGGCCTTGACTACGAGGCATTCAACACTTCAGGCGGGCTGGGTACGCTGTGCGAAACACTGGAGGGCAAGGTTCAGAACCTGAACTACAAAACAGTTCGTTACCCCGGGCATTGCGAGATCATGAAAATTCTTCTCAACGACCTTGGGCTTGGCAAACGCCGCGAGTTACTCAAAGACGTGATGGAAACCGCCATCCCGATGACCTATCAAGACGTGGTGTTGGTGTTCGTCTCCGTCAGCGGCCAGCGCGAGGGAAGGTTAGCCCAAGAGAGCTTTGCGAAGAAAATTTACGCCAAGAAGGTTGGTGGCAAACTGTTATCCGCAATTCAGCTCACCACTGCTTCCGGCATCTGTACGATGGTGGACCTACTTGCGAAAGGCGAACTCAAGGGGCGCGGCTTTGTGCGCCAAGAGTCTGTCAGCCTCCCTCAATTCCTGGCTAATCCATTTGGAGCGTTTTACGCATGAGCGCCGCACTAATTTCGACTACGACGTCACTTCTTGGCAATCTGGGAGTGGTAATTCCCCCAAACACGGGTAGCGGCATTGTGGCGCGCTCGCCAATAGATGGCAGCACGCTTGCAGTGCTGAAACCAGTCACCAATGCAGAGGTCTCGGCAAAAATTGCGGCGGCACAAACCGCATTTTTGACATGGCGGAATGTTCCCGCGCCAAAACGCGGAGAGTTGGTGCGCTTGTTTGGTGAAGAGCTACGCGCTAACAAAGACGCGCTCGGTCAATTGGTGACGATCGAGTCGGGCAAGATACTGCAAGAAGGTTTAGGCGAGGTCCAAGAGATGATTGACATCTGCGACTTTGCCGTGGGTCTATCGCGTCAGCTCTATGGTTTGACGATTGCCACTGAACGGCCAAAACACCGCATGATGGAGCAGTGGCACCCGCTTGGGGTGGTGGGTATTATCAGTGCGTTTAATTTCCCTGTCGCCGTGTGGGCGTGGAATGCAGCTTTAGCGTTAGTTTGCGGGAACAGCCTAGTTTGGAAGCCGTCGGAAAAAACACCACTCACGGCATTAGCTTGCCAGGCATTGCTTGCGCGTGCCATGGCGCGCTTCACCGCTGCTGGCGGCGTGGTGCCCGCTGGCCTCTCCCAAGTGTTGACGGGCAATGCAGATGTCGGCGAAGTATTGGTCGACGATTCGCGTGTGGCCTTGGTGTCGGCGACGGGCTCAACGCGCATGGGTCGCAATGTTGCGGCGCGCGTGGCGAACCGTCTGGGCCGCAGCCTGCTCGAACTCGGCGGGAATAACGCCGCGATCGTCACGCCTTCGGCCAATATGGATTTGGTGTTGCCTGCTTCCCTGTTCTCGGCAGTCGGCACCGCAGGGCAGCGTTGCACGACCTTGCGCCGCATGATCGTGCACACCTCGCTTGCAGATCAACTGGTCGCCCGATTGAAAGCGGCCTACCGTCATATCCGTATCGGCAATCCACTTGAAGCGAAAACATTAATCGGCCCATTGATCGACCACGCGGCGTTTGACGGCATGCAGGCGGCATTATCCGCTGCGAAGGAACAGGGCGGTATTGTCTCGGGTGGTGAGCGTGCGCTTGCTGCGGAGTTTGCCAACGGTTACTACGTACATCCGGCGATAGTCGAAATGCCTGCCCAAACAGCCTGTGTGCATAACGAAACGTTTGCACCGATCTTGTACGTCATGCGTTACGAAACGCTTGCGGAAGCCATCAATATGCAGAACGCAGTACCACAGGGCTTGTCGTCATCCATCTTCACCAACGATATGCGCGAGGCAGAAGTTTTCATGTCCGCCTCCGGTAGTGACTGCGGCATCGCCAACGTGAACATCGGCACCTCGGGTGCCGAAATCGGCGGCGCGTTTGGCGGTGAGAAAGACACCGGCGGCGGTCGCGAGTCCGGCTCAGATAGCTGGCGCGCCTATATGCGTCGCGCGACCAACACGATTAACTACTCGGCGGACCTACCGCTGGCGCAGGGCATTGTGTTTAACCTCGAGAGCTAATCATGATCTTGAAGTCGTTGCTGGCAGCGGTTGTTGGATCGGTTGACGCCGAGAGGTTATTCAAGACTCTTCACGTTCCCCCATCGCTGACTGCCGAGGCGGGCGCAGTTAGCCGGGCACACATGGCGCAAGCCATGAACATGGCACTGTTCAACGATCTAATCTCACGGGTACCGAGTGGTCGCGCCTACGTGGAGCAAACCATTGCCGCAGGTGGCAAAGTTAACTTTGATCACGGCGCATTACGCACCGTCGCTTGGTCAGCAAACGGCACCTTGCCGCCGGGCCGCACTGCAATCGCGCGGTTGCTTGAGCCACTCGGCTTCGCACAGGCCGACATTTATCCCCTGCCACGACTGAAGATGACCGGTTACGCCTATCGTCATCTCGACTTGCCCGAGGAAATCGCGCAGTTTTTTATCAGCGAGTTACACCCCGAGCAATTTTCCCCCGCCTTCCAAACTGCAGTCACACGGGTGGTGTCGACGTCAGTCGATCCGCTCACACCTAGTGAAACAACACTCTTGGCCAGACTCGCCAAAGGCGAGACATTGGGACTCGATGAGGCGGTCGCGCTGGTGTTTGCATGTGTACGCGGCTTTGGTCGGCATCACGCCGAGCCGTCACTCTCCGACTATGAAACCCTCAAGGCCGAATCCGCCGAGATGGCCTGGATCTGCACGGAGGGCAACGCGTTTAACCATGCAACGGACCGCGTGGCGGACGTTTTCGCCACCGCCGAGGCGCAGCGTGTGGCTGGCAGGGCCATCAAGGAAAATGTCGAAATTTCGACGTCGGGACGCGTCCGTCAGACGGCGTTGATCGCTGACAAAGTGACGCGTGGCTTCATTGATGCGCATGGTCAGCGTATCGAACGAGTGGTGCCGGGCTCGTTCTACGAGTTTATCTCGCGCGATTTTCTGCCCGGATCAAAACAACTGGATCTTGCCTTTGATACCGGTAACGCAACCGGCATCTTTAACGTTACGGCGACCGGCGAAAAGTAAAACTCCTTTATCGGCGGGCGTCTTCAAGGCTTTTTGCCTGAAAAATCGCGTCAATAAACATGTTTTTGTTTCGGCTCTTTTGTGTTCTCCGCTAACGCGTGATGGCGCTGAGCAGCGCCGCTTGATCAAAGCTGGCAATATAAACACCTCGCAGTTTCCAGCCCTCGATTGCCACACGGGCGGTCTAAAGATTCAAGTGCAACACCCCATATATGACTATTTGGAGGTGTTGATGGAAGCTGAGACAGAGAAAACGTATTGTCATTTGGATCAAGTTGAGCGGGAACGGATTGGGCTGGGACTACTTCGCGGGGAGAGTTTAAGGATGATTGCGGCAGCACTTGGGCGTTCGCCATCGTCGATTTCACGGGAGCGACGGCGCAACGGTTGTGCGGCGGGCTATATTGCTTGCGTGGCTGAGCAAAGTGCGGTCAAACGCGCCAGCGTACCCCGGCGACAACGCAAGCTGGCCGCGCATCCAGATAACGGGCTCAGGGCATTTGTGCTGGCAAAGCTACGCCGTCGTCGTTCACCAGAACAAATTGTGGCCGAGCTGAAACGTCAATACCCAACCGAACCGGAGCGCTGGGTGTCGCATCAGACCATTTACACATCGATTCATATTCTGCCCAGAGGCGAATTGAAACGAACGCTGCTGTCTTATCTACGGCAGAGGGGCAAGACGAGGCTGAAAGTGGGCGAGGCGAAAGCACCGCGTCGCTGGATTCACCAGCTCATTGAACATCGCCCTGGGGAGGTTGCTGATCGAACCATACCGGGCAACTTCGAAGGTGACTTACTGATCGGCAAAGCCAAAAGCCCAGCGGCGGTTGGCGTGTTGGTCGAGCGTACCTCGCGGCGGATTTGGCTCGCAAAGCTAGAGGCGCGGGACGCCTTTAGCGCTTACACCGCATTTCGCAAGAAGCTCCAGCCGATTGCTGCACATCTACGCAAGACACTGACCTACGATCAAGGCAGTGAGATGGCTGAGCATGCGCGGCTGACGGATCAGTTGGGCATAGAAGTGTACTTCTGCGACCCGCACAGCCCATGGCAGCGGGCGGGCTGCGAAAACACCAACGGCCTATTGCGTGACTACTTGCCTAAAGGCATGGATATGACCGATCTGACGCAGGCAGAACTGGACAAGATCGCCTTCCAGATGAACGAACGACCACGTAAAACCCTCAATTGGAGAACCCCGAACGATGTATGGAAAGGCATACTCGCCGGAAAGTCGTTTCAAGAAATTGTTGCACTTGGAACTTGAGAGCGCCACGGCTGTCTGTTGCTGACCTTGGCCACGCGGTGCGCGTCACCGCCTAAACTTGAATAACACGGAGATCATGTGAATATCACTACTCGCCTAAGTAGCGCACTTGTCACTTTGTTTGTTGTTTCGGCCACCGGCCTCACAACGAATGCGGATGCACAGTCGGGCCCATCCGTCGGAACAATGCTGCTGCGCCAACCTGCCGTCTCACGCGACTACTTGGCATTTGTCTACGCCGGCGATATCTGGCTCTCTGATCGTAATGGCAACAACCCCACGCGTCTCACCACACACCCGGCAGATGAATTAGCGCCAGCATTTTCACCAGACGGCAAGATGATCGCGTTCTCGGCGCGTTACGACGGTAATACCGATGTCTACGTCATGCCGATTAGCGGCGGTCAGCCGAAACGACTGACATGGCATCCTGCGGGCGATACTGTCAATGGTTGGAGTAACGACGGCAAACGTGTCTTGTTTGCCTCCTCGCGTGAAGTCGCCAATGGCCGCAGCAATCAGTTGTATGAAGTGCCTGTAGCCGGCGGCTTCGAAAAGAAAGTGATGGAAGCACAAGCCTTTGAAGGGCGCTGGTCGCCCGACGGCAAACGTATCGCTTACCGACCCTATCGTGCTGGCCACAGCAACAACGCAGGTTGGCGTCTGCATCGTGGTGGCAGCACCCCGCCGATTTGGATCATTGATCCCGCCGCCAACGCGTGGGAGCGTGTCCCCGCCACCAATGCCAACGACACCAACCCATTGTGGGTAGGTGGCGACGTTGTATTCATTTCAGACCGCGACAATGTGGCCGCGAATCTATTTGCTTACAACACCCAAACCAAGGCGGTTCGACAGTTAACCAGAGAAGGTGTCTGGGATGTACGGCATGCCGCCGCTCAGGGGGAAAGTATCGTTTATGAAGTTGGCGGTCGACTGAAGGAACTGAACCTCAAAACCAATGCGGTGCGTGAGTTGGTGATCAACATCACCACACAAGCACCACAAGCCCGTCCGCAGTACAAAGACGCTGCCGCAAACATCACCTCGGCGTTCCTTTCGGCTACCGGCAAACGCGTGGTTGTCACGGCGCGCGGTGATGTATTCACCGTTCCTGTCAAAGACGGATCGACGCGTAACGTTACCCAGACCTCGGGCGTGCGTGAGAAAGACGGCCTGTGGAGCCCAGACGGCAAGCGGGTCGCCTATATTTCAGACGCGGGGCGAAAGCATGCACTCGTGCTGCGTGACCAAGCCGGCCTCGAACCGGCCAAGTCGCTGCCTCTTGGAATCAACGGCGGTTACTTCAACCTGTTGGCGTGGTCACCGGACGGCAAGACCATGATTTACGCGGACAATATGTTGAACCTGTACGCGATCAACTTGGAAACCGGCACCTCCCGCATCATCGACAATCGTGGTCGCCGCGGACCGTTCACGGTTTCGTTCTCGCCAGATAGCCGCTGGCTCGCCTACATCACAGTCGGTGACAACTATCTAGGGCGCGTGCGCATCCACGATTTCACGAGTAGCAAGAGTGTCACGGTCACCGATGGCATGAGCATGGCGGATAGCCCGGTATTCGGCGGGAGTGACTACCTATACTTCACGGCCTCGATCAACGCCGGGCCGTCACTGGTCGGCTTGGATATGTCCTCGCAAGAACGTCCCGTGCGCGACGGCATTTTTGCCATCGTGCTAGCGGCAGATGGCAAGTCGCCGATGGCACCGCGCACGGCCGACGAAGACGACAAACCAGCGGCAAAGACGGATGCACCGGCCGCTCCAGCTTCTGCTCCCGCAGCATCCGCTACGACACCTGCGGCCGCACCGGCTGGAGTAAAGGATGCAGCAGCTGCGACTGTGGCAAAACCACCAAAACCAGTACGCATCGACTTTGAAGGTATTCAAAATCGTATCGTTGCCCTACCCGTTGCAGAACGCAATTACAGCAGTCTGCAAGTTGCGTCAGATGGCGCGCTTTTCTATCTCGATAACCGCCAACCCGGTACAAGCAGCGAGCCACCAGATGCAGAATCGAGCGGCAACGCAGAACTGGTGCGATTCAGCTTTGAGGAGCGCAAGCCAAAAACGATCAAACAGGGACTGCAGAGTTTCTCGATCGGCGCAGACGGTAAGAAGATGTTGTTGCGATACGCACGCGGCAAACTCGAGATCGCCGACGCCAACGAAAAGCTTGATGCCAAGCCAATTGACACCAGCCAGGTCGGGATGTTGGTGAATCCTCGCGAAGAGTGGCAACAGATTTTTGACGAAGCCTGGTGGATGCAAAAGGAGTTTTTCTACGACGCTAAATTGCACGGACTTGATTGGGATGCCGTCTACAAGCGTTATCAGCCGATGGTCGCGCATGTTCAACGACGCGAGGACTTAAACGACGTTCTGCGCGAAATGATCGCTGAGTTACAAGTCGGACATAACAATGTCGGCGGCGGCGATATTCATCGCGAACGTCCATCAGCCGTGGGCATGCTTGGTGCTGACTTTGTGGTGGACGGGAATCGCTACCGGATCAAGAAAATCTATGTCGGTGATCGTTGGAATCCGTTCTTGCGCGCGCCACTTGCCGCACCCGGCCTAGGTGTGCATGAAGGTGACTACCTGTTCGCCGTCAATGGCCAGGAGTTGACCAGTGAGACGAATCTGTTTGCGCTGTTCGACAATACGGTCAACAAACAAGTTACGTTGACCGTCGGCAGTGACGCCACTCGCAAAGGTGCACGCAACATCGTTGTGCAACCGATTGCAGCGGAGGGTGCACTACGCCAGTGGCACTGGATCGAGAGCAACCGCGCCTATGTCGATAAAGCGACCAACGGTCGCGTCGCCTACGTTTATCTTCCTGACACCGGCGGAGAGGGCTATAAGTACTTCAATCGCATGTTCTTTGCACAAGTCGACAAGGACGGCATCATCGTTGATGACCGCCGCAACAGCGGTGGCCAAGCGGCAAACTACATCATCGAGTTGTTGGGGCGTCCTTATCTAGCGGGTTGGAAAGACCGTGCCGGCATGGTCTTTGAAACCCCCGGAGGCGGCATTTATGGCCCAAAGGCGATGCTGATTGACCAAGATGCGGGATCGGGTGGCGATTTCCTGCCGTATGCATTCAAGCGTATGGGTTTGGGGCCGCTGATTGGTAAGCGCACTTGGGGTGGGCTGATTGGTATCTCTACCAATCCGCCACTGATAGATGGTGGCACCATGTCGGTTCCGTTCTTCCGTTTCTTCACGCCCGAGAAGGAATGGCGGATCGAGAACGAAGGTGTGGCACCGGATATGGACGTAGAACTCGATCCGACTGAAGTCAACCGCGGTCGTGATACACAACTCGATGCAGCCATTCAATCAGTGATGCAACGCATGAGTAGCGACAAGACTCGCGCGAAGCGCCTTGAGCCACCGAAGCCGGCCACGCTCGGCAAATAAAAGCAAGACGCGCCAAGACGCTTTGATGGCATCAACAAAACGCCACCCAATGGTGGCGTTTTGTTTGGGCAAGTATTCATAATCCGCCCTCCAACCCAACGCGCGGTGGCGAGCCGTAGTAGATTGTTTCCGCCAACAAGCTACGCAGTGGTATTGCGCGGTTTCTGTGCGTAGTTTCAATGCATTTTCGCGGTGGGAGATCGATGTTGGTTGCAGTAATCGTTCATGCGTGCACAAGATTATCGTTTGCTTGAAGCTTGGTGCTTGGTACTGAGTGCTTGGTGGCCGTAGGTAGCGATGTCCTGAATTGTGAAGCGATATAATCATTTCATCCAAAAACGCGGAGTTTCCCCATGCATCTGAAGACCGCTTCACGAGTCATCTGCATCGTCTTGACATTCTCCCTTGGGCTAACACCGGCGCTTGCCTGTACCGGCATTTCGCTGAAGTCGGAAGACGGCGCGGTGGTGGTTTCACGCACGGTAGAGTGGGCGTTGAGCGATGCGAGACACGACAGCCTAGTGCTGTTTCCGCGTAATCATCTATACACCGCGCAAACTCCCGAGGGATACAACGGCTTGAGTTGGCGGGGCCGATACGGATTCGTTTCCCTTCGCGCCTACGACCAAGATTATGGCCCGGACGGCTTGAACGAAGTCGGCTTGTATGTGGGCATGTATTATTTTCCCGGTTTCGCTGACTTCGCCCCTTACGAAAAATCCGAGGCCAAGCGGTCGGTGAGTGTCGGTGACTGGATGCGCTGGATGTTGTCATCGTTCAAGACGGTGGCCGAGGTGCGAGCCGCACTTTCGGATGTGAGAGTGGTCAACGTCGAGGACCCAAGATTTGGCGGTGCCGCCCTGCCCTTTCACTGGAAAATTGCCGACCCAACGGGTGCATCGGTTGTGATTGAGATCATTAACGGCGGTCAGATCAAGGTTCACGAGACCGTGATGGGTGTCGTGACGAATTCACCGACATACGACTGGCACGTGACCAATCTGCGTAATTATCTTGGCCTTCAGCAGGGCCCTAAAGCGGCAGTTACGCTTGACCGTGTGAGTTTGGCCCCGCTGGGGGCGGGATCGGGTTTGTTGGGCTTGCCGGGTGACTTTACGCCGCCGTCACGCTTTGTTCGTGCCGCCGTGTTTGTCGCCTCCGCACGACCCCTTGCAACCGCCGAGGACGCGGTGGGTGAATCTTTCCGCATCTTGGACAGCTTCAATATTCCGCTCGGTTCATTGGCGTCCAGCAAGGATCAGGCAAAAGACATCCCTGGAGCCACACAAATCACCACGGCATCGGATCTAAAAAATCGCGTGTTGTACTTCCACACCATGGCCAACCGGCAAGTGCAAAAGCTTGACTTAAAAGCCGTCGATTTTGAGAAGATACCGCAGCAAGTCCTAAACAGTGGCACCAGCCGCAAGCAGGCTATCCGTGACATTACGGTAGATGTGAAGACCAGCCGCTAAGGCGCATTCGATTCGCACGCGTCTGCGCGCTGAGGCCAAAAGTGTTTCATCTCCCGGGAGTTTCCGCGAGAACCTGTTTGTGACCCGGTGAGAGTCCTGTCTCACAGTATCGCGATAAGCAGAACCTGATTGCGCAGGACGATGCAGAGAATGGCACGCCCGACAGGACTCGAACCTGTTACCCCCGGCTTAGAAGGCCGGTGCTCTATCCAGATGAGCTACGGGCGCGTGGGACTTGGTTGTTCGGCCAACAACGCTGCGGTCAGCGCTGTATCGGCGACCGAAATTTCGAGACTAGAAAAATGGTCGGAGTGATAGGATTCGAACCTACGACATCTTGCTCCCAAAGCAAGCGCGCTACCGGGCTGCGCCACACTCCGACTGATACTGGATAGCCCGTAAGTATACCGCGCTGTCAGCGTGCGTACAACGTCGGGACAAAGAAAATGGGCGCTGTAACAAGCGCCCTTTCTCTATCGCAATGAATAGCCGCGTTGCTAGCGTGGTTGGTTGTCCGCAGCAGCGGGATCCATGGCCGCTTCCGTGCGTACAGGCTTGGTTGGTGCATCCAGCAGCGCCTTCATCGACAGACGAACACGACCTTTATCGTCAGCTTCCATGACCTTCACTTTGACGATCTGGCCTTCTTTCAGATGATCTGAAACGGCGTTCACCCGCTCATGAGCGATTTGTGAGATGTGCAGCAGACCATCTTTACCCGGCAGTAGTTGAACGATGGCACCGAAGTCGAGTAGACGAACCACCGGGCCTTCGTAAACACGACCAACTTCAATTTCTGCCGCGATCGCTTCGATCCGCTGTTTGGCTGCTTCGCCTGCTTCGCCGGACAAACAGGCAATCGAAATAGTACCGTCGTCTTGGATATCGATCTCGGTACCGGTCTCGCGCGTAATGGCCTGAATCACACTGCCGCCCTTGCCAATAACTTCACGAATCTTGTCGGGATGGATTTTGATCTTGATGATACGCGGCGCAAATTGCGAAAGCTCTGAACGGGCGCTGGGTACCGCTTGTTTCATCAGCCCCAAGATATGCATGCGACCTTCTTTGGCTTGTTTCAGCGCGACATCCATGATCTCTTTGGTGATACCCATGATCTTGATATCCATCTGCAGCGCAGTGATACCTGCATCAGTACCGGCAACCTTAAAGTCCATGTCGCCCAAATGATCTTCGTCACCCAAAATATCGGTCAACACGGCAAACTTGGCACCGTCCTTGATGAGGCCCATCGCCACCCCGGCAACGTGCGCTTTCATCGGTACACCTGCGTCCATTAGTGATAAACAACCGCCGCACACCGAAGCCATCGATGATGACCCGTTTGACTCGGTGATCTCCGAGACGACCCGCATCGCGTAACCAAATTCCGCTTCAGTCGGCAAAACCGCCGCTAATGCACGTTTAGCTAGGCGTCCGTGACCAACCTCCCGGCGCTTCGGCGTGCCGACACGACCCGTTTCGCCAGTCGAGTACGGTGGGAAGTTATAGTGGAACATGTAACGATCTTTGTACTCGCCTTGCAAGGCGTCGATCACTTGTGAGTCTTTCAGAGAGCCGAGTGTTGCGACCACCAAGGCCTGCGTTTCGCCGCGGGTAAACAACACCGAGCCATGGGTACGCGGCAACACCGAAGTGCGAATGGAAATCGGACGAACGGTACGCGTATCACGACCGTCAATACGCGGCTCGCCATTCAAAATCTGGCCGCGAACGATCTTGGATTCAATCGCAAACAACAGCGAGGCGACGGTGTTCTTATCCGGTGCACCTTCAGCACCGGTACACAAGGCTGCGATCACACGCTTGTTGATCGCGGAGAGTTGCTCGGAACGAGCACCTTTGGACTTAATGCGGAAGGCTGCATCCAAATCCGCCGCTGCCATCGCATTAATCTGATCAATCAGCGCCTGTGGTGGCACGGGTGCGGTCCATGCCCATGGGTCTTTACCGGCTTCGTCTGCCAAGTCAAGGATGGCGTTGATCACAGCTTGCTGTTGATCGTGACCAAACATGATGCCGCCCAACATAACCTCTTCCGGCAACTCAAGAGCTTCGGATTCAACCATCAATACTGCCGTGTCGGTACCGGCAACCACGAGGTTCATTTGCGAGGTTTCTAGCTCGGTCTTGGTTGGGTTGAGGATATATGCACCATCCAGATAGCCGACTCGCGCCGCGCCGATTGGGCCTTCAAAAGGGACGCCGGCGAGGGTGACCGCAGCGGACGCACCAATCATCGCGACGATATCGGAATCAATTTCCGGGTCGGATGACAATACGGTGGCGATGATTTGCACTTCGTTGTAAAACCCATCCGGGAACAGCGGGCGCAGCGGACGGTCGATCAGACGGCTAGTGAGAATTTCTTTCTCAGAAGGGCGACCCTCACGCTTAAAGAAGCCACCGGGAATCTTGCCGCCAGCAAAGGTCTTTTCTTGGTAATCCACGGTCAACGGGAAAAAATCCTGACCTTCCTTAGCGTCGCGGCGTGCCACGCAAGTCACGAGTACAACGGTGTCATCTAGCGAGACCAATACGGCGCCGTCAGCCTGACGAGCAATCTCGCCAGTTTCCAGCGTCAACGTATGACGTCCGTATTGCAGTGTTTTTTTAATGGCTTTCATTCGGGAATTCCCTTGATGTTTGCAGTGAGATTAGAACTTTGGTGCGGTATCAACGCTCCACAACGGCTGATCGTGACATTTCAAATCTGCCAAAAGCGCCAACAACCGGGACAACAAAAACGTGAGTGATAAAACCGTAATTTCTTGACGCAAAAAATGAAAAAGCCCCGCTGCCAATATCTCGGACAGTGGGGCTAATCTGATTCCGTAACTCCGCTTACTTACGCAGGCCGAGTTTGTCGATTAGTGAGCGATAGGTATCAAGCTTGGTACGCTTGAGGTAATCTAGCAGGCTGCGACGTTTGGACACCATGCGCAGCAGGCCACGTCGACCATGATGATCCTTAACGTGTTTCTTGAAGTGTTCGGTGAGTTCGTTAATCCGGTTTGTGAGCAGTGCCACCTGCACTTCCGGAGAGCCCGTATCGCCTTTAGCGCGACCGTGCTGTGCAATTACTTCAGCGGTTCTTACCGTGGTAGTCATGTCTGATCCTGTCAAATCCAACATCCTTTCGCGGATGATTGCGGCGTTCGGAACAATTCTTACTAGCAGGAGCAAAATTATAGCCTAAACTCGGTAAAAAACACAACAAAATCAGGGGTTTCACAACGACTCGCGCCGCCTCGGCGAGACTCAGGTAGCAGCGTCACAGTTGCCGGGGCTGCTTGCTACAGCTTCATCACCCGGCTCGGAGAAAGTCGCCGTTTGTTCTGGACTTGTTCAATAACGCCAACACCGAGAAAACGCTGGTTCTGATTGAATACCGCGTGTTCGCCTAGGGTGTTCGGCGAACTTGCTAGCCCAACCCAACCACCATGCGAAAAAATCCCTCCATCTGCGACGTCCAGCATGATCGCCGGAAGCGCCGCACATAAGGAACAAGGCGGTCGAAGAAAAGTCTCCAGCGATTCGCCGTTGGCCGCCTCAAGGGTGTCGAGGGACACGGCATCGGCCACACGAAAGCCGCCAGTTGCTGTGCGTCTCAGCGCCGTTAAATGGGCACCACAACCGAGCTGCTTACCGATATCCTCTGCCAACACGCGGATGTAGGTACCCTTACTCACATCAACATCGATGACCAACTCGGCGCCGGACAAGGAGATGAGCTCGATTGCGTAAATGTGGATGCGGCGTGCCGCGCGCTCTACCTCAATTCCTTTGCGCGCCAGTTCATATAACGGCACCCCCGCTTGTTTGAGTGCTGAATACATCGGCGGGATTTGTGTTTGCTCACCGACAAATTGTTCAAGCACGGCGGCGGCACGAGCCCCATCAACCTCGACTGGGCCACTTCTTTGGATCACACCTTCGGTGTCACCGGTGGTACTCACTTCGCCAAGTTTTAACGTTGCGCGGTAGGACTTCTCGGCGTCCAACATGAAGCGGGAAAACTTTGTCGCCTCGCCGAAACAAACCGGTAATAGCCCGGTAGCGAATGGATCTAACGTGCCGGTGTGGCCGGCTTTCTGGACACGAAAGATTCGCTTGGCTGCCGACATGGCCTGCGTTGATGATCGTCCCGCCGGCTTATCCAGCAGCAATACGCCGTCGAGCTCGCGGCGAATGACCGGCAGCCGTCGTTCAGTCTTCATGGCGGTGGCACACTGCGCACATCGGACGGTGCGACGTCACACGGCCACATCCTTGCTGTCGCGCGGATGTTTGGCATCATCGGCCACTGCGTCGCTGATGAGTTTGGAAAGCTGCACCCCACGTTCAATGGAGTGGTCGACTTCAAAGTGCAGTGCCGGCACGGTGCGAATTGTCAGCCGTTTCGCCAACTGCATGCGAAGGAAGCCGGCGGCACTGTTAAGCCCGCGCCTGCATGATTCGGCCTGCGCCTCGTTGCCGAGTTGGGTAAAAAATATCTTGGCGTGTGAGTTATCGCTCGCCAGTTCAACACCAGTCAGCGTCACCATGGAGACGCGCGGATCACGCAGCTCCAGCCGAATGAATTCTGAAACTTCGCGCTGTATCTGATCCGCGATTTTGCGATTACGTGCGTCTGACACGGCGTTTTACTCCCGCCCGATGGCGATCCCTCGGGCAATCTATGCGTTGACGATCACCGCTTGCTATTCAAGCGTGCGGGCGACTTCCGTTGTCTCAAAGGCTTCGATTTGATCGCCTTGCTTGATGTCATCAAAATTTTTGATCGACAGGCCACACTCAAATCCACTCTTGACTTCTTTGACGTCGTCCTTGAAACGCTTCAATGAATCGAGTTCGCCAGTGAAAATCACCACGCCATCGCGCAACAGGCGAATCGACGAACCACGTTTGATGATGCCGTCTAGAACAAAACATCCCGCGACAGCGCCAACCTTGGAAATCTTGAAGACATTGCGGATTTCGACCAAACCCAGCACGATTTCCTTAATCTCTGGCGATAGCAATCCACCGAGTGCCGCCTTGACGTCATCAACTGCCTCATAGATGATGTTGTAGTAGCGGACTTGTACACCCGAAGTTTCGATCAGCTTGCGTGCGCTGGCATCGGCGCGCACATTGAAGCCAATGATCACGGCTTTTGAAGCAAGTGCCAAATTGACATCTGACTCCGTGATCGCACCAACGCCGGCGTGAACGACGTTGACCTTGACTTCATCAGTCGTGAGCTTGCCAAGCGCGTGTGACAAGCCTTCATAGGAGCCCTGCACGTCGGCCTTGATGATCATAGTGAGCGAACGAACCGCACCTTCGCCCATTTGCTCGAACGCATTCTCAAGTTTTGCCGCCTGCTGCTTAGCGAGTTTTACATCGCGGTACTTACCCTGACGGAACAGGGCGATTTCACGCGCCTTACGCTCATCGTTTAGCACCATCACGTCGTCGCCAGCCCCTGGCACATCGGTCAAGCCCTGCACCTCAACCGGGATCGACGGTCCGGCGGATTCGATGCTCTTGCCATCTTCATCAGTCATCGCCCGCACCCGGCCAAATACGCCGCCGGCGAGCAACATATCGCCCTTTTTCAGCGTACCCGACATCACCAGTACGGTCGCCACCGGGCCACGCCCTTTGTCGAGGCGCGCTTCGATCACCACCCCCTTAGCCGGTGAATCGGTGACGGCTTTCAGTTCCGCCACCTCGGCCACCAACAGAATCGCTTCGAGCAGTGCATCGATACCAGCGCCCGTTCGCGCCGACACCGGTACAAACATGACATCGCCACCGTACTCTTCCGGCAATACATCGTTGGCAACGAGCTCCTGTCGCACGCGCTCCAGATTGGCCTCGGGCTTGTCGACTTTGTTGATGGCCACAATCATCGGTACATTCGCCGCCTTGGCGTGAGCGATGGCCTCTTTGGTTTGCGGCATGACACCGTCGTCCGCCGCAACCACCAAAATCACGATATCGGTAATTTGCGACCCGCGTGCTCGCATTGCCGTGAACGCTTCGTGTCCCGGCGTATCCAAGAAGGTGATTACACCGCGCGGGGTTTGCACATGATAGGCACCGATATGTTGCGTAATTCCACCCGCTTCTCCTGACGCAACGCGAGCGGTTCGAATCTTGTCCAACAGCGAAGTTTTGCCGTGGTCAACGTGTCCCATGATGGTCACAACCGGTGGACGGGTGATCATATCTTCCGGCTTGTGTTCGATAGCCTCGACCAGATACGCTTCTGGGTCGTCCGCCTTCGCCGCGCTCGCAGTGTGTCCCATTTCCTCAACCACCAACATCGCGGTTTCCTGATCTAGCACCTGATTGATCGTCACCATCGAGCCGAGTCGCATCATGGTCTTGATCACTTCAGCGGCCTTCACGGCCATCTTTTGTGCTAACTCACCGACCGTAATGGTCTCGGGAACCAACACTTCACGGACCACAGGTTCGGCAGGGGCTTGGAAACTGGTTGAATCCGCATCGTCGTGATGCGCTTTGGCACGCCGACCGCGCCATCCCTCACGACCGCCAGAGGTGTCGCCGCGCGTTTTGATTCCACGCCGCTTACTCGCGTCATCCGCCCACGTGGTCGTCTTGGTCGGTTTCTTGGCGGGTTTCTTGTCGGTTTTGACTTGGCCGTCGGCGTCCTTAATAACAGGACGATGCAGCGTACCTTCGGTGGGTGGCGGGGTTTTCTTCAAAACCACACGCTCGCCAACTCGCGGCCGATTAGGGTCAACGGAAATTGTCGCGTTTGCCGCAGGTACAGCGGCGGCTGGGGAAGTGGGCGGGGTTAAGGTCGCGGCAGCGGTAGCACTGTCGCCGAGCGCAGCAGCGTTGGTGGCGGTGCTGGCAACTGCGGCGTCGGCTTGTGACGGCGACGCATCAGGCGCATGTTGTTGATCCGCGCCCTCGCCAGCCTTCTTTGTACGGCGTTTTGGTGCCTGAATCTTCGCCTTTTCTTCAGCTTGTTTGGCGAGCAACGCCGCCATGCGCTCTTCCTCGACTCTACGCTTGGCCAATTCTTCGTCGTTGATGATCGGCTGCAGCGGTTCGGCGGCAACTTCTACCGGCGTCTCGGCAACGGCGTCTACTTTGACAAAGGTACGCTTCTTGCGGACTTCCACCTGAATGGTGCGAGCTTTACCGGTGGCATCGGACTTCTTGATCTCAGAGGTCTGCTTACGCATCAGCGTAATCTTTTTCTTTTCGTCCTTATGGCCGTGTGACTCTTGCAAAAATGCAAGCAGACGCGCCTTGTCCTCCTCTGCCAGCGGCTCATCCGGGGCGGACTTAGCAACTCCTGCGGATTTGAGTTGCTCAATGAGCAACTCAGGAGTCAGCTTAAGCTCTTTAGCAAATTGTTCAACGGTCATTTGTGCCATGCGTTACCTTGTTTCTACGTGCTTGCGTTACGATTTCGAAATATCCAGCGGAGATCAAGCAGATTCAGTGGCGAACCACGGCGCTCGCGCCGTCATGATGAGTTGTTTGGCCCGCTCTGCCTCCATGCCGGTCATTTCCGTCAGTTCGTCGATGGCTAAATCCGCGAGGTCAGCCATCGTCTGGACACCCTTTGATGCAAGCAGATGCGCAGTTTCCGCATCCATGCCTTCCATGGCAAGCAAATCATCCGATCCTGTCTCCATAGACTCTTCGGATTTGATTGCCGCCGTGACCAACGCATCACGCGCGCGGCGGCGCAGTTCATTGACGGTGTCTTCGTCGAAAGCTTCGATTTCGAGCATTTCGCTCAATGGTACATAGGCGACTTCTTCCAGATTACTGAACCCTTCAGCAATCAATATGTTTGCAACTTCCTCATCGACGTCAAGTTTTTCGATGAACAATTGTTGGATCGACTGCTGTTCAGTCGAGCGACGCTCGTTCGCCGTTTCTTCGGTCATGATGTTGAGTTGCCAGCCGGTCAATTCGGAGGCAAGGCGCACGTTTTGTCCGCCACGGCCAATCGCTTGTGCAAGTTGTTCTTCATCAACCACCACATCCATCGCGTGTCGCTCTTCGTCAACAATGATCGACGACACTTCGGCAGGAGCAAGTGCATTGATCACGAACTGCGCGGGGTCAGCCGACCACAAAATGATATCGACCCGCTCACCCGCCAATTCGCCGGTGACTGCCTGCACACGTGAACCGCGCATACCAACACAGGTGCCGATTGGATCCACCCGCGGATCATTCGACTTCACGGCGATTTTTGCGCGCATACCTGGATCGCGCGCTGCGCCTTTGATTTCTAGCAATCCTTCCTCGATCTCGGGCACTTCAAGCTCGAACAGCAGCTTAATGAATTCCGGCGAGATGCGGGAGAGCACTAATTGCGGCCCGCGCAAATTGCGGTCGATCTTGAGGAGAAAAGCCCGCACACGGTCGCCAACACGCAAATTCTCTTTGGGGATCAGCTCAGATTTTGGCAGCAAAGCTT
Source organism: Burkholderiales bacterium (assembly GCA_040379385.1). Taxonomy (GTDB): domain Bacteria; phylum Pseudomonadota; class Gammaproteobacteria; order Burkholderiales; family Usitatibacteraceae; genus UKL13-2. Next base: position 18,583 of record JBEILF010000035.1, read on the forward strand.
CGATACGGCCGGATTCAATAATCACGTTGCCGCGCTCCATCCGCTTAATAGTGCCGGTTACCAGTTGCTCGTCTCGCGCCAAGAAATCCTGCAGGATCTGTTCGCGTTCGGCATCACGGATTTTTTGCAGGATTACTTGTTTCGCCGTTTGTGCGCCGATACGACCAAAATCAACCGCTTCCAGCGGCTCTTCGATTACGTCGCCAAGTTGTAGGTTTTCACCGCGCTCAGGGGCGTCTGTAATGGCGATTTGCCGCGCTGGTTCCTCGTGTTCTTCGTCGGGCACCACGGTCCAGCGGCGAAACGCCTCGTACTCGCCGGTGAGCCGATCAATTTGAACCCGCACATCGGCTTCTTCTTGAAGCACCTTATCGGCAAATTTTCGTTTGGTTGCTGATGCCAACGCCATTTCCAATGCGATAAAGACGGTCTCTCGTGGGACACTTTTCTCTCTCGCGAGGGCATCGACCAGCAACAAAATTTCTCGACTCATTTTCTTACATCTCCATCGTATCCGCCAGTCCGCTAGCGGACAGTCGCAGTTGTTTACTTTTTTTCTAAATCTGTGGGATCAATCGCGCTTTTTCGATCTGGCCAAGTTTCACACACACGGTCTTTCCGCCGTCGCTGCCGAGCGACACTGTTTTGCCCATCACTTTCTTGGATTTTCCCGACTTGCCGATTGCCTTCGCCGACTGTTCTCCATCAGAAACCAGAAACGTCACGGAATCTTCTTCGACACCGGAGATCACGCCGTCGAAGCGCTTGCGGTTCTCAACCATCGTATTCAACCGCACCCGCACCGGTTGGCCGCGAAATCGCGAAAAATCCTTGCACGTCTTCAACACGCGATCAAGCCCCGGCGAAGACACTTCAAGTCGTTCGTAATCTACGTTTTCGACCGTTAACGCATGGGATAGCTGATTGCTTACCTTGCTACAGTCCTCGACCGTGACAAACCCTTTGCCTTCCGGCCGATCAATGAACACTCGCAACAATCCGCGCGGGGCCCGCTCGATCTCGACCAGCTCCAGCGAGAAGCTCATCAGTGCGTCATCGATGATTTTTTCTAGGTTTGCCAATTTACGAGTCCTCTGCGCGTGCTCCTTGCGCCAAGGTTGTACATCGGCGGTGCAAAGAAGGCAGTCGCCTTCCGGTCAGCCTAGAGCCGCTCGCTCCAACTGAAAC
>JBEILF010000036.1:0-19715 GCA_040379385.1 Burkholderiales bacterium
GATCTTTGCCGGCGCAAGTTTCTCGATTTCGCCAAGCGTGACTTCATCATTGCGCTTCACGAGTACGTCCTCACCCAGCTCCCCAAGATACTGCACGAGGTTGAAGGTAAACGAATCATAGTTATCGATCATTAGCAGCATGCAGCGCCCCTTTAACTCACTCGACCAGCGTAGAAGGCAGCGAATACGTCCACGACACGCTGCACATCAGCGGTATCAACATCAAGGTGCGTAACGAGTCTGGTACGTGGCCCGACAATAGTAATAATGCCGTTCCTTTCCAAATACGCTTGTAACGCGGCGACATCTGCGGACCGCACATCAACAAACAGAATGTTGGTCTGCGGCATGTGCACGGTCAGCGTATTGATCCCCGCTAAACCTCCCGCAAGCCGCATCGCGTTTTCGTGGTCCTCTTGCAAGCGATCCACGTGGTGGTCCAAAGCGTAGATGCCGGCGGCGGCCAAAATACCAGCCTGCCGCATGCCCCCACCGAGCATTTTGCGGTGCCTCTGGGCGCGCTTTATGAGCGGCTTTGTTCCACAAAGTACCGAGCCCGCCGGGGTGCCAAGCCCCTTCGATAAACAGACAGAGACAGAATCAAAGTAACCGCAGATCTTTTTCGCGCTGCGCTGGGTTTTCACTGCCGCATTAAATAGCCGCGCCCCATCAAGATGCATGCCAAGCGAGTGTGCCTTTGCGAGGGCGCTCACCTCAGCCATGTAGCTTTCAGGGATCACCATGCCGCCGATAGTGTTTTCCAACGCAATCAGCCGCGTAATCGCAAAGTGTGAGTCGTCGGGCTTGACTGCGGCGCGAATTTTTTCCAGCGGGATCGTTCCATCCAGCGCGTTTTCGATCGGCTGTGGCTGGATAGATCCGAGCACGGCTGCGCCGCCACCCTCGTACTTATAGGTGTGTGCATTTTGACCAACGATGTATTCATCGCCGCGTGCACAATGCGCCATCAATGCGCAGAGATTGCTTTGTGTGCCGGAAGGCAAAAACAGTCCGGCCTCCATGCCCACCATGTCGGCCACCTTTTCCTGTAGCGCATTCACCGTGGGGTCGTCACCAAAGACGTCATCCCCAACTTCCGCGCTTGCCATGGCGGCGCGCATCGCCGCAGTTGGCCGCGTGACGGTATCGCTTCTGAGATCAATTGTCTTCATCCGTTGGCCCTTGAAACTAGCTAGTCACGTCCAAGCCGGTTGCCACCATCTCGGCCGCACGCAGCAAAGCCCGCGCTTTGTTTTCAGTCTCCTGCCATTCAAGCTCCGGCACAGAATCCGCAACGATCCCCGCAGCTGCTTGAGCATACAGCACACCGTCTTTGACAACACCAGTTCGAATGGCGATTGCCAGATCAAGATTGCCGTTGAAACCGAGATATCCAGCCGCACCAGCGTAGATACCCCGCTTTGATGGTTCGAGCTGGTCGATGATTTCCATGGCTCGCACTTTGGTCGTGCCTGTTACCGTTCCCGCAGGAAAGGTGGCTCGCAGTAAATCTATCGGGCCGACGCCCTCTCGTATCCTGCCGTCGACATTGGAGACCAAGTGCATCACATGGGAGTATCTCTCCACCACATATTGCTCGGTGACTTTTACGCTGCCAATTTTGGCTATGCGGCCCAAGTCATTGCGCCCCAAATCGATCAACATCAAGTGCTCGGCCAGCTCTTTGGGATCGGCACACAATTCTGCCTCCAGGGCAGCATCGAGTTCGGGCGTCGCGCCGCGTTTTCGCGTCCCGGCTATCGGCCTGACGGTGACTTTTTCCCCCTCTTGCCGGACCAATATCTCCGGCGAGGCCCCAACGATATGGAATTCGCCCATGTCGAAATAAAACATATAGGGGGACGGGTTAATGGAACGCAGGGCGCGATACAAATTGATCGGCGGCGCGTCAAAGGGCTGCGAGATGCGCTGCGAAATCTGTACCTGCATGATGTCGCCATCCGCGATGTACTGCTTGGAGCGCTCAACCGCCTTGAGGAAGCGATCCTTTCCGATTTCCGACTTTGGCTCATGTTTGCGTCCAGAGGGGACATACACCGGCAGTGGTGCTTGGCTACGCAGTTGCATCCTAAGTTCCGTCAAGCGACGCAGCGTATTTTCAAATGCGTTTTCGACCGCAGGATCGGCATAGACGATCATGGTCAACCGACCCGAAAGGTTATCCACCACCGCCAGCTCTTCAGACAACATCAACATGATATCCGGCGTGCCTAACGCATCCGGCTTCGCAACAAACTTGTCATCAAGATGCTTTGCGAGCTTGGGCTCGATATAGCGCACCGTGTCGTAGCCGAAGTAACCCGCCAAGCCGCCGGCAAATCGCAGCGCACCTTCGATTGGCGCAGCTCGAAATCTCGCCTGATATTTTTCGATGAAAGCCAGCGGATCTTCAACAAACTTGTGTTCCACTTTCTCTGGCGTACCGCCTGCTTTTGCACGGAGGACAACGACTTCGCGCCCGCGAACCTCGAGCCACTCTCGGGCGGGCAAACCGATAATGGAGTAGCGTCCAAAACGCTCGCCGCCAATCACCGACTCCAGCAGATAGGAGTGCGGTTTATTCGCGAGCTTAAGATAAATGGAAAGAGGGCTATCGAGATCCGCAAAGGATTCGAGCGTAACGGGGATCCGGTTGTAGCCTTCAGCGGCGAGGCGCTGAAACTGGGCTGCGTTCATGGGGTTCTCGACAAAGACAATCAAACAAATGGCACGACAACAGCAATGCTGCGGCGCGTGATTTCACCGCCAGTTATGCCATCGCCACGACCAGTTAGTTTTGTCGACAAACATCAGGAAAACAACGCTTTTTGTGGTTTACGCACCGACTTTAACGTATTTCAAGGCGCTCGGTAGATCGTCGATGAACGCATCACAATCCAGCCCTCGCAACTCCTGCCCTTCGTTGTAGCCATAGGGGACAATAAACACTGGGCAGCCGGCGGCACGCGCGGCGGCGGCGTCGTGCATTGAGTCGCCAATCATGATGACTTCGTCAATCCTAGCCTCGAAAAAATCGGCCGCATGTTGGAGGGGTAGCGGATGGGGTTTTTTTTCGTCCAACGAATCACCCGACAAGACCAGCTCAAAATACGGTGCCAGTCCGGTTTTTTCCATGAGGGGCAGCGTAAACCGTTCCGCCTTATTGGTCACACAGCCGAGGCGAAAGCCTTTTTCGCGGAATAATTCGAGCCCCTCAAAAACGCCTGGGAAGGCACGGGAAACATCGGCGAGGCACGCCTCGTACTGCTTCTCAAACTGTGCAATCGCAACCTTGGAGGCAGTCGCGCCGAGTTGGCCAACCGAGTTTTTCATCGATTGCGAAACTAGATTCGCGGTGCCACGACCGATGAAGTTCCGCACCAACGTCAGGTCAAGCGGGCCAAACCCAAACGCGGCGCGCATGCGGTTTACTGCAGTGGTAATGTCACCCGCCGTGTCGAGCATTGTGCCGTCTAAATCCAGCAGCAACACCTTTGCCTGAATTGGCAGCGGGAATTTTGGTTTGGCGCGGTAACGAACTTTTTTGGCATCGACTTTCGCCGACAGATCGCCAACAGAAGTCTCCGCCAGTCGGTCGTTTTCAAGCACTTCCGCCCCAAGACGCCCTTCTTTGCTTGTGTTTTGCATTGAGTTTGGATGTTCTGACAAAGACATCATCGATCAGGCGGTGGCAAGTTGCTCGCGCATTGCAGTGATAGTAGCGGCGTAATCGGCCGCGTTAAAGATAGCCGAGCCTGCAACGAATGTATCAGCCCCGGCCCGCGCGATTTCCGCAATGTTGTCGGTCTTCACGCCACCATCGACCTCCAGCCAAATGTCCCGCCTGCTCTGCTGAATCCGCGCGCGAGCTTCGCGTAACTTATCAAGCGCGGCGGGAATAAATTTCTGTCCGCCAAAGCCTGGATTGACACTCATGATGAGAATCAAATCGACCTTGTCCATTACGTGGTCGAGATAGGTCAGCGGCGTGGCGGGATTAAATGCCAAGCCGGCCTTGCAACCGCTTTCGCGAATCAACCCTAAGCTACGATCAATGTGCTCACTGGCCTCTGGATGAAACGAGATGATGTCCGCACCGGCATTGGCAAAATCTGGAATGATGCGGTCAACGGGTTTGACCATCAGATGCACGTCGATTGGCACCTTGCTGCCATCTGCCCGAACCGCATGCGGCCGGACCGCCTTACACACCATCGGGCCAATCGTCAGGTTGGGAACGTAGTGGTTGTCCATCACGTCAAAGTGGATTACATCCGCGCCGGCCGCGATGACGGCACGCACATCTTCGCCCAGGCGGGCGAAATCCGCAGAAAGAATAGAAGGAGCAATTCGATTGATCATGAATAAATTTTACGCGTAAGTTGGATCAATTCGACATGATTGTGACAAGCGACGGCGTGATAGCATCCCGCCATGGCCGAGCGAAAACGATATGACATAAAGGTATCCGCGAATGCGTTTTATCTGCCCGAGCAATCGGACGAGGAAAACGATCAGTTTGTGTTTGCATACACCATCAAAATTACCAACAACGGAGCAGTCACAGCGAAGCTTGTTTCGCGCCACTGGATCATCACCGACTCGGATGGCAAGGTGCAAGAGGTGCGCGGCATGGGCGTGGTCGGTGCGCAGCCTGAACTGAAGCCGGGCGAGTCGTTTGAGTACACCTCCGGTTCGTCGCTGGAAACCGACGTTGGCACCATGCGTGGCGCATATCAAATGCTGGCCGAGGACGGCACTCGGTTTGATGCCATCGTGCCGGAGTTCACCCTGTCCGTTCCGCGCGTGCTGCACTAGGCACCGCCTAGATATCGTTTGCTGGTGGCGACTCTTGGCTCTTATCTATCAGACGATCAGGTTTCTTTTTCTTCTTCGGAAATGTCCACCAGACAATGAAAATTGCGATGCCAAACGCCAGCAGCACCTCAAACAACACCCAAGCCATCGCTCACGCCCCTTGATCCACCCGTCGATACAGGATTTCACGACCGACTATGCCACTCGCGATCCACCCGCCCGTCTGCTGTAATACTAGCATCGTCCATATTTTGGCACGAGCCAGGCAGGAAGCCGCTCGCTTGGCTGCCAACGCAATAATTCTGTTGGCGCTGTCGGGCTGCGCATCTGGGCCACCGCCGCAGCCCACCGCTACAGCGTTGGCGTCGGCAAATATGGCAACTGTATGCCCGGCACCTGCTACAGTTTCCGGCATGACCTGCCCGGTATGCCCGACCTGCCCGGTTGTTGCACAGGAGCCGCCGTTCATTGATATCACCGCACCTTCAACAACGCCAGAAGTGCCCCGAGGTCGGCTCGAGAAAAGCTCTTGGGATGGGCTCCGCGAGTGGAGCAACGACGATACCGGCGATGCGCTAACCGCCTTCGAACAAGGCTGCCCGATTTTGCGTGATCGTCCTGAGTGGCAGCAAGCTTGCGCACGTGCCTCGGCGCTAGTCGCGGCGAAATTTGACAGAGCCACAGCCGCAAGTTTTTTTCGCGAAAATTTTCAGCCGTTTCGCGTCATCAACGCCGATGAAACGGCAAGCGGCATGGTCACCGGTTATTACGAACCTCTGCTCAAAGGATCACGCACCCGCACCAACGTGTTTAAGTACCCGATATACGCAAAGCCGCCGGACTTGATAACCGTTGATCTGGCTGACGTGTACGCGGATCTTAAGTTCCGGCGTCTGCGCGGTCGGCTGGTTGACAACAAATTGGTGCCCTATTACGACCGCGCCGAAATCGAGTCTGCCAAAGCGCCGCTAAAGGGTCTAGAGCTGGTTTGGGTCGACAACGCGGTCGAGTTGTTCTTCTTGCAAATTCAAGGATCGGGCCAAGTGCAACTGCCCGACGGTTCGCGTATCCGTCTCGGCTACGCGGACCAAAACGGACATCCGTTCCGCTCACTCGGCGGTGCCTTGATACGTCGCGGCGAAATAAAGCCCGAGCGCGCGTCCATGCAGGGAATAAAGGCATGGGCGGTACGTAATCCTCGAAAGTTACACCATTTCATGCACACCAATCCCAGTTATGTATTTTTTAAGGAAATCGACGCTGGTGGCACGGGCCCGATTGGCACGCTTGGTGTGCCGTTGACGGCGGAGCGCTCGATTGCGGTGGACCCGCGAGTCATCCCGCTTGGCGTACCGGTGTTTCTATCAACAACATTTCCCGGCACAAATCAGCCGCTGAATCGTCTGATGGTAGCGCAAGACACGGGCGGCGCTATCGCCGGAGCCGTGAGGGTGGATTTCTTCTGGGGCTTTGGCGACGACGCTGGTGCCCAAGCCGGTCGCATGAAACAGCGCGGCGAAAAATGGGTATTGCTGCCGAATGGATATGACCCGAATGGGGCCAACAACTCGACTGTGCCAAAGTAACTGTGCCTCGAACCGCGACGCGTCTGTCGAATCGCTACCGCCGAAGTACCTGCGGTACAAGGTGATTGATCGCAATCTATTTTCTTGCCGGAACCGCTGGTGCCGCCGCTGCGGGCGGGGAGGCCGCGTTCGATGTGGGGGGCACGGCGGACGCCAGCTTCGCCTCAATAGTGGCCAGCGGGAGCGCCCCAACAATACGTTCCCCATCAACAAAAAATGTCACCGGCGTGCCGTTGATACGGAGTTTTTGCCCCAACGCGACGTTCTGATCAAGCGGAGTCTTACACGACTCCGGGGCAGGTGATGGCGGGGCCTTATCACGCAGCATCCAATCTTGCCATGCCGCACCATTATCCCTAGCGCACCAGATTGCCTTTGATTTGACAAACGAATCCTGCGCCAAGATCGGGTACAAGAATACGTATGCGGTGATGTTGTTCAGAGAGTTTACGTCTGCTTCGAATTTCTTGCAGTATCCGCATAGCGGATCCTCAAAAATCGCGATGCGTCGCGAACCATCACCGCGCACAATCTTAATCGCGTTTTCAAATGGCAGTTCATCAAACTTGATTGCGGTAAGTTTGTTTATCCGCGCTTCTGTCACATTTGCGCGTGTCGCGGTATCGATCAGGTTGCCCGTCACGACAAAGGTCGCCTTCTCGTCGGTATAGAAAATTTCTGTGCCGGTGAATACCTCGAACAGACCGCCATAAGCGGTCTTTGTGATCCGCTCCGTCTTCAGGTCCGGAAATTTCTTTGCCAGTTCTTTCTTGACTTCATCCGGGTTGGCCTGCACGCCGCAGGAAACTGCAAAAAACGCTGCGGCGAGTGCGATAAACACCTTCTTCATAAGCTCAACTCTCTGTTTGAATATTCCATTCACCGCCTCGCTTGGTCGATGCATCATGACCGCGCCGCGTATTCTGTTGCCACGCGTTTAGCCCATGTTGAGCGATCAAACCAACTGAATCCTGCCCGTCTGACCCACTTTGACACATTATCGTTCCGCGAGAAAAGTGCATGCAAACAATCGGTTGCCTCACCCATCGCAACGGCCGCCTCCGAGCGCGCACGCGCGTAGCGCCGCAAGACTGTCAAATCCCCCACCGCCGAAAACTCACTCCGGCTAGCAAGCAGATCGACCAGGCTTTGCACATCTGCAAATCCCAGATTCACGCCCTGCCCGGCAAGAGGATGAATGGCGTGGGCAGCATCACCGATGAGCGCAAGCCCCGGCGCGACTGTGTGATGCGCGGTGATGCGCTTTAGCGGAATCTCCTCAACCAAGGAACTCAGCGTGAGCCTGCCCAGGCTGTGATGACCGGCTTTGGCCGCCGCGTCTGCAAAGTCCGGGGAATCACGTTGCGGCAAGGTAGCTGCATGCGCTTGTGCGACTGACCAAACAATCGAGACCTGCTGTTTTGGTAAGGGCAGGTAGGCAAGAACGCCGTCAGGCGTAAACCACTGTCGCGCGATATTGGCGTGCGGGATCTCGCAAGTGAAGTTAGCCACAATACCCACACTCGCGTAATCTTTGACATGCGCATCGATCCCAGCGAGTTTACGGACAGCCGATTGCCGACCATCTGCCGCCACCACTAGGTCGGCCTCAAGGCTCGTGCCGTCAGTCAATGCTAAGACGCGCCTGCTACCGTTGACTGTCATCGAGTCGAGGGTAGTACTATACTTGATCACCACATCGTTCTCGGCCAGGACCCGATTCAGCGCTACCACCAGTTGATGGTGCTCAACAATATGCGCGAGCGCCGCACCTCGCGCAAAACGAATACTGGGCAGCACAACTGCGGCAGCCGTTGCGATGTTGTCGGCGTCGACGTTATCGGCGTCGCTTGCAACCCGCATTTCATCGATGGGAGTGATACGCCCACTCGGCAGACGAGACCAAACGTCGATGCCCTCCAGTAATGCGATTGACTGCGGCGAAAGGGCGTACACACGGTTGTCGTAGACGGATTCATCCGCCAGATCAGTCAATGCCATACGACCGGGAGACCTTTCCAGCACAACGACTTCAGTATTGCTCATCGATTGGGCGGCACAAATGGCGAACGCCAGCCCGACAGGCCCACCGCCGACAACAACGATGCGATTCACAATTGCGCCCCAAACAACATGCGTTCCGCCAGCGCCCTGCGGGCGAAGGGCAGCATATCCACCGTGGCAAGCGCAAACCCGCGGGGCCATCGAAGCGTGGCGGCGTCTGACAGAAATGCACTGGCCAGTAAGTCGGTAAATCCAACCCCCCGTTTGATGTCGGTTTCACGCATCGCCGCGTACTTGCCGAGCACATCGTCTACGTCGGAAGACGGTCGGAACTTGCCGACACCTGTCGGAGCATGCGTTGCAGCGAGCGCGGTGGCGAGTGCGGAAGCATCGCGCAAGCCGAGATTAAAGCCTTGGCCTGCAACCGGATGCATTGCCTGCGCGGCATTGCCAATAATGGCGACCTTATCGACCACCCGCAAGCTAGCTTGTTTGAGCTTTAGCGGGTAACGTCGCCGATTGACAAGCTTCGTAAATTGGCCTGCGCGCTTACCGAAGTGTGTCTGGAACGCTTCTTTTGCGTCTTCGTCGCTAAGTGACATTAGCCGATCAATTTTTTCGTGCGCCGCGACCCAGACCGTTGAAAAATCGCAACTGCCGCCGATGGTTGGCAACAGTGCGGCAGGCCCCTCAGGTGTGAAACGTTCGTACGCCACGTTCAAATGCGGACGATCCGTGACGATGTGGGCGAGCATGGCCGACTGCCCGTAGTCTTTGACAACGGCAGTGACGCCTTCGAGCTTGTCGAGATTCGCCCCACCATCAGCCATCACGACCACTGCGGCAGCGGTACTAAACTCACCATCGTTGTTCGCATATTTGACAATCCCTTCGCGGGATTGAACTGCGGTTACGCTGGCACCATAGACAACAGAAATCCCTTCCGCCATCAGCCTGTCATCGAGCTTGGCTTGAAGCTCCGCGTAGCGCACCACATAGCCAAGCGCCGCAACACCAAGTTCAGAACGATCAAGCATTACTCGGCCAAAGCCCCCCTTCTGGGATGTATGGATGCGATGAATTTCAGTCGCAGGCAAACCTTGTCCCCATGCGCCGGCGCGTTCCAATAAAACACGACTACCGTGGGAGAGCGCCAAGGTTCTTTTCTCCGTCGAGGGGCCATCGCGCGCATCGATCAGCGACACGTCCAGACCGTGTGCCTTTGCCAATAGCGCAAAGGTTGCGCCAACGGGTCCGGCACCGATTACGAGAACGTGAGACATCGGGTCATCTCGCTGACAAGGGCTGGTTAGCCTGCCGCCATCGCGGTCGCGGCTTCGACATCCTTCACCGCTTTAGGGCAGGACGCCGTCAGATTATCATTGCCCTTCTCCGTCACTAGGATATCGTCCTCGATGCGCACGCCTATGTCCCAAAACGCCTTCGGCACCTTGTCTGCCGGGCGGATATAAATGCCAGGCTCGACGGTAACCACCATCCCCGGCTCCATCTCCACCCACTTGCCATTCGGCTGTCGATAGTTGCCGGCATCATGCACATCCAGCCCCAGCCAATGGCCGGCACGATGCATGTAAAACTGTTTGTAGGCCTCAGTTTCGATGACGCTAGCAAGGCTGCCCTTGCATAACTTAAGATCGATGAGGCCTTGCGCGAGCACGTTAACCGCCACCTCATGATACTTGCCGAAGGGATTTCCGGGCTTCACCGCTTTAATACACGCCAGTTGCGACTCAAGCACCAACTCGTAAACATCACGCTGTGCGGGCGAGAACTTACCAGCAATCGGAAACGTCCTCGTGATGTCTGCCGCATAACTTTCCAACTCGCAGCCGGCGTCAATGAGCATGAGGTCGCCTGTGTTGAGCTGCGCGCTGTTTTCACGATAGTGCAGCACGCAAGCGTTACCGCCAGCGGCAACAATTGAACCATACGCCGGCTGCCGTGCGCCGTTGCGGACAAATTCGTGCAGCAGTTCGGCTTCGACTTGGTACTCGTACATGCCCGGTTTTGCCATCCGCATCGCACGGGTATGCGCGTCCGACGAGATCTTGCCCGCACGGCGCATGATGTCGATTTCTGTCTCGTCTTTAATCAAGCGCTGAAAGTCGATGTGCCGACGAACATCGTGGACTTCGGACGGTGCAGTGATGCCTTGGCGGCTTTTTGCGCGCACCGCATTGAGCCACTTCGCAATCGATACATCCCACTCAGCGTCTGCGCCGACCGGTGTATGGATCACTGCCTGATTGCTCATCAAGTCTGGTACGAGTCGGTCGAGATCAGCAATGGGGTAACACTCGTCGAAGCCGAAAATCTCCCTTGCCATGGCCGGCCCGAAACGAAAGCCATCCCAAATCTCGCGTTCGAGGTTTTTCTCTCGGCAGAACAGAATGTGCCGGGGCTTCTTGCCCAAGGCAATCGCCACCACCGCTTCCGGTTCGCGAAAGCCGGTGAGGTAGTAGAAATAGCTGTCCCAGCGGTAATCGTAGTGCGCGTCGGCATTACGCGTAGCTTCGCGCGATGTCGGCAGCAACATCAAGCCTTCTTTCAGCAACTTCGCCAATCGCTGGCGACGCTTCACGTGCGGCGCGATTTTGGGAACAACGACGGGCAACGGCAGGGATTCGCGTTTCATATGCGTGCTTTCGAATGCATGTTGTTAGACGGGCCATAGAATCCCAGGCGGGACTAGGTAGACATTTTAGCGCTCAGACGCTGACCCAGCGCCTCCAGTTGCTCGGGTGTACCGACATTTTCCCAATGCCCGCGATAGTGTTCGGCGGAAACGCGGTGGCGAGCGACGAGCACATCCGCCCACGGGAATAGACGCTCGCGTGTGCCTTGCGGAACTTGCTCAAAAACCTTTGGATGCCAGCAGGTAATACCCGAAAAATTCAACCGTTTTCCCGACCGGGTCGCTAGGCCGTTGTGAATGGCGAAGTCGCCAGTCGGATGGAACGCTGGATTATCGGCCAGTACAAAGTGTGCATCGACGTCGCCCGCTTCGATTCTTGCGAGAGCAGGCAGCAGAGTGCGGTAGTCAAAATCCGTAACCACGTCGCCACTGACGACCACAAACGGCGTGCACATCGCTTGCTTGTCAGCCGAATAGTGCGCCAGCATTCCGCGGATGCCGCCCAAGGTCTCCCAAGGCACATCGCCCTCGTTGAGAAGTGAAATGTGTGCGCCAAAGCGCTTGCCGTTGCCGACTGCCTGAATCCACTGCGCCGCGTGCACCGACGTGTTGATGGCAATGTCGACGAATCCGGCCTTCACCAGCGACTCTATTTGCCAAAACACCATCGGCCGACCGGCGACGTGCAGCAGTGGTTTCGGCGTGTGGTCTGTTAGTGGCCGCATGCGCAGGCCGAGACCGGCACCGAGTATCATCACCCGATACTTCAACAGCAAAACTCATGAAAAAACGGGCATCTTGAGGCATAAATGTCTGAAAACGCCCGCCAATAGGACTGTTTCAACAACTCTCGACCGCCCCGCACTAAAACGATACCCCGCTTGTCCGAGCCAATTCGTCCTCAATCTTGAGCTGATCAAACAGTCGGGCCAACGGGAACAACTGGCTGTAACGCTCGCAACACCTACGGATATAGCGCGCAAATCGTGGCGCATCGGTCAAATAACGCGGCTTGCCATCGCGGTAATTGATGCGCGCAAAAATACCCATGACCTTCAAGTGGCGCTGCAATGCCATCCACTCGACGTCGCGATAGAAGTCACCAAAATCATGCGGTACGGGCAGCCCGGCGTATTTGGCCTTTTCCCAATAACGTACTGTGCCATCAAGGATGACCTCTTCTTCCCACGAAACGAACGCGTCCCGCCAAAGACATGCGATGTCGTAACTGATCGGTCCGTACAGGGCGTCCTGGAAATCGAGCACACCCGGGTTGGGGGTCGATGCCATCAGGTTTCGCGGCATAAAGTCGCGGTGAACGTAGACCCGTTGCTGCGCGAGATTCGACGCAATCACCGCAGAGAACACCGCTTCCATGATTTCGCGCTGTTGCCGGGTAAGCTCGATTTGCAGATGTTTCGCCACGTACCAATCAGGAAACAAGGAGATTTCTCGCCTGAGCACCGCCTCGTCGTAAGCTGGCAGAGTGTCGGGCTTGGAAGCCAGCTGCCACTTCAAAAGACTATCAGTGGCATCGCGCATCAAAGGGCTGACGTTGCCAACGTTGATGACATCTAGATAGGTTTCCCGACCCAGATCGGTCAGCAACAAAAATCCCCGCTCAAGATTTTGTGCAAAGACGGTGGGGGTATGCAAACCGGCTTCGGCCATCATTCGGCTAATTCGAACAAACGGGCGGCAGTCCTCTTGGGGAGGCGGCGCATCCATCGCGATGATCGTTCCACCGTCGTGGGTTATGCGAAAATACCGGCGAAAACTTGCATCTGCTGATGCTGGCGCAAGCTGACCTTCAGCCACGCTGGCACCAACCGCTGATTTGACGTCATCGGTCGCAAGCCAATCCGATAGTTCGCGCAAACGCAGGTCTTCCGCCTCAATTGATTTCATCTGCTTCCCACGAAAAATTGCGCGAATTTTATCATCTCAACAGCGTCTCGATCACTTTGAGCCGCGTCTCCGCCCCCGAGTGCGCACCACAAAGCGCAACAAAGCACAGCAGGCCCAAGCCTGCTTCGATGGCGGTTCTTGGCCTGTTAATCATAGGCTTTGCGTGTGTGCCGGTGCGGGCGCAGCAGGCGACAGCACCGACACAGACGGAGCTGGATGACGCTCTACGCGAGGGGCCGAAGATCAACCGCCCCTTTCCGGCGCCAGGCGCGGCGCTGCGTCCAAAAGACCAAAAAGGCAAAAGCGGGCCGCGGGTCATCGAAGCCGAGCGAATCGAGGGCGTCATGCAGAAACGGGCGACGGCGACCGGCAATGTCGTCCTCTCCCAAGACAATCTGACACTCACCGCAGACCGTATTGACTACGACCGCCCCACCGATACCGCTAAAGCACTAGGCAATGTTCGGCTTGATCGTGGCGGTGATATCTTCACCGGCACGTCGATGGAGTTAGCACTCGACACCAATATTGGATATGTCGAACTGCCTACCTTCTTGTTCGGCAGGAGTCCAAGCCGCCCGAACCAACGCTTCGAGGCACGCGGGGAAGCGGTACGTATGCGCATGGAGGGGCCGGAGCAGGAGCGCCTGTTCACAACCACCTATACAACCTGCAGGCCCGGCGAGAACGAGTGGTTTTTGAAGGTAAGTGAACTCGGGCTCGACCGCGCGGCAAGCATCGGTACGGGATACAACGCCTATGTTGAGTTTAAGGGCCTACCGATCATGTACGTACCTTTCATGACCTTTCCGCTGAACAATGAGCGCAAGTCGGGCTTTTTGCCCCCCTCCATCGGCTCCTCGTCCAACAGTGGTGGTGAGCTGGCAATTCCCTACTATTGGAACATCGCGAATGAAACGGACGCGACGATTACGCCGAAGTTATTCACCAAGCGTGGGGTTCAACTTGGCGCGGAGCTGCGCTACCTGCGGCCCTCCGCGTTCGGCCAACTCGACGCTGAGTTTCTTCCCAATGATAGAAAAGCGGACAAAAATCGATTGTTGCTTTCCATGCGGCACTTTCAGAATCTCAGTCCGTTCCTTGGTCGCGGTTGGAGTGGCTCCATCAACGCGCAGAAAGTCTCGGACGACAATTACTTCCGCGACCTCTCCACGCGCATTTCGAATACCACGCAGACCAATCTCGCGCGCGACGCCAGCATTGCGTACGCGTCGGATTTCGGTAACTTCAACCTTCGCACGTTGAACTTTCAAACCCTCCAAGACCCACTCGCTCCGATAGGCACACCTTACAAACTGCAACCGCAGCTGGCGTTTAATGCGCGCCCTGCACGCATGCAAGGCTTCGAATTCAACACCTTCGGCGAGTATTCCGATTTCCGTCACCCGACATTGGTAAACGGGCGACGTTTACTAATATACCCTTCCATGTCGTACGCGATCACCCGCCCGTTCGGATTTATCATGCCGAAGGTTGGCTACCACGTCACACGCTACGACCTGACCAAGAACGAGACGGGATTTGAAGGCGGCAACCGTGCCTTGCCGATCATCAGCATCGACTCCGGACTCGCCTTCGAGCGTCCCGTGCAGTTCTTTAGTCGCGCCATTACCCAAACGCTGGAACCCCGCCTTTTTTATCTCTACGTCCCGTACCGCAATCAGACAAAATTGCCGCAGTTTTCAACTTCGGAGACTGACTTTAACTTCGCACAGATATTTAACGAAAATCTGTTTGTTGGCGGTGATCGCATCTCGGACGCAAAGCAACTGACAGCTGCGGTCACCACTCGCTTCATCGATGATGCTACCGGCATTGAACGGCTGCGTGCGGTGATCGGGCAACGCTACTACTTCCGTCCGCAGCAAGTCACGCTGTCCGGTACTGCGCTGGGCATTACACCGTCAGCTTCAAACGACGGGGCCGTCCGCACCGCCAGCAGGTCCGACCTATTGTTTGCTGTGGGCGGGCAGCTGACTGATGCCTGGTCGCTTGATTCGAGCTTCCAATACTCAACCTCTGCCTCAAGCTTCCAAAAATCTAACATCTCAGCGCGTTACAACGCGGACGCTGGACGGCTCATCAATTTTTCCTACCGGTATACTCGCGCCGACTTAAAACAAATCGATATCTCAACGCAATGGCCGTTTAGCAAAGCCGCACCCGGCTGGACATTGCTCGCACGTGCAAACCACTCCCTTCGCGACCGTCGGCTATTAGAGGGTCTATTCGGCGTCGAGTATAATAAGGGATGCTGGGAGTTTCGCTTAGTTGCGCATCGATTTACGACGGCGACCAACCAATATTCAAACTCATTCCAGTTCCAGTTGGAGCTAAACGGGTTATCGAAACTGGGCGTCAACCCCTTCGAGACCATTAAGCAAAACATCGCCGGGTATCGTCGGTCGGGTCGGTCGGACGAGCGTTAGGCTGAAACACTACCCAGAAATCAAAGACCGTATGTTTGATGCCGCCGAAATGTCTCGACCGTCGACCGCCTAATGATTTCCTGATGGAAGTAAAGAAGATGTCGCTAGCGCCCATGTTAAACAAGTTTTTCTCACGCAATGGCGTCGGTTCAGTGACGGCAGTATGCGCCGCCTTGAATCTTTCTCCCGCCCTTGCCCAGTCGCCTATTCTGCCGTCCGCGCAGGCTAACCCACTGCTAGGTGCGCCGCCAAAGCCAGACGCCAAGCCCACATCGCCAGCGCGGCCCAATGGCATCGTGCCGCTTGACCGCATCGTCGCGATCGTCAATAACGAAGTAATCACCCAGGGCGAACTCGCCGACCAAATGTCGATGGTCGCAAAAAACCTGCAAAAACAAGGGACGGCTTTGCCACCCCAAGATGCGCTGCAAAAACAACTGCTCGAGCGCATGATCAATGACCTCATTCAAATCCAAGAAGCGAAAGAGACCGGCATTAAAGTTGACGACGCCACACTCGACAAGACCTTGCAGCGCATCGCCGACGAGAATAGCGTTTCCATGACAGAATTTCGACGTTTGCTGGAACAAGATGGCATCGTCTGGTCCAAGTTTCGGGAAGACATTCGCGGTCAGGTCATCATGTCGCGATTGCGAGAGCGTGAAGTCGATAGCTCAGTGGGGGTTACCGAAGCCGAGGTTGATACGCAGCTTGCGCTAGAGGCGCGCGAGGCAACTACGGATCAAGAATATCGGCTGGCGCATATCCTGGTTCTGGTGCCCGAGCAAGCGACCACCCAGCAGATCGAAGCGCGGCGCAAACGCGCGATGCAAGCGCTTTCTGAGCTGCGCAGGGGTGCCGAGTTCGCACAAATTTCCGCCCAGTTCTCTGACGCACCCGATGCGTTGCAGGGCGGCAGCCTCGGCTGGCGAGCCGCAAACCGTTTGCCGGCAATTTTTGTTGAGGCGATCAACACACTTACGCCGGGTGAGACCTCAGATATCCTGCGTTCACCAAATGGCTTTCACATCGTCAAACTATTGGACAAACGCGGCAAGAATGCCACCCCAGCCATTCAGCAGACCCGCGGTAGACACATTCTGATTCGTAACAAAGACGGCCTGACTGATGACGAAGCCCGCTCACGCTTGCAGCGCCTGCGTGAGCGCATCATCGCCGGTTCCGACTTTGCCGAGTTGGCCAAGGTTCACTCTGACGACCCATCATCGAGCAAGGGCGGCGATTTGGGCTGGATGTCTCCCGGCGATACCGTGCCGGAATTTGAACGCGCAATGAATCAACTGCGCGATAACGAGATTTCGCAACCCTTCCAGTCGCCGTTTGGCTGGCATATTGTGCAAGTTCAGGAGCGCCGTAGCGAAGGACTATCGGAAGACCGCAAGCGCGCGGTTGCTCGAAACGCAATTCGTGCGCGCAAAGCCGATGAGGCTTACAACGACTGGCTCCGACAAACGCGTGATCGCGCCTTCGTCGAATACCGCCTCGAAGAAAAGTAAGCGCGCGTTCCTGTCGCCTGAGTTGTCGAGCCCTTAAGTTTGATACACGAATGAAGATTGTCGTGACCTCGGGCGAGCCTGCAGGTATTGGCCCCGATTTGTGTGCGTTGCTCTCAAGTAGTGCGTTCTCCAGCGAGATCGTCGTTCTCGGCGATGCGCGGTTGATTGCGTCCCGCGCCGCTATACACGGCTGCGATATTTCGCGTTTGCATATTGAAAACGTCCAGACGCCTCAGGCGGTTATGGCGGGACACCTCGACGTGGCCAACGCGCGCTACGTGTTGGACCTATTGGACCGCGCGGTCGCTGGCTGCCAATCCGGCGAATATGCGGCAATGGTCACAGCCCCCGTGCAAAAATCGCTCATCGCCAACGCCGGTGTGGCCTTTACTGGCCACACCGAATACCTTGCAGAAAAGACCGGCGCACCGTTCGTGGTGATGATGCTGGTAGGCGGACATGATCCGCTCTTGCGCGTAGCGCTCGCGACTATTCACATGCCACTTTCTGCTGTTCCAGCAGCCATCACGCGCCACCGGCTGATTGACACCCTGCATATTGTCAACCATGACTTGAAGAAAAAATTCGGTATAACCCACCCGAGAATTTTGGTGGCGGGGCTAAATCCGCACGCGGGAGAATCGGGGCATCTTGGGCACGAGGAGCTTGAGGTCATCGAGCCCGTGATCCGTGCCTTGCAACATGAGGGCATGCAGGTGGAAGGCCCACTGCCCGCAGACACACTATTCACACACAAACATTTGGCGCGAGCTGACGCGGTGCTGGCGATGTATCACGACCAGGGTTTACCGGTGCTGAAACACGTCAGTTTTGGCCGAGGTGTCAACATTACGCTGGGTCTTCCCATCATTCGCACTTCCGTTGATCACGGCACCGCACTCGACCTCGCCGGCAAGCGCGGCGCGATTGATGTGGGTAGTATGAGCGCTGCGATTGCACTTGCGCGCGATCTTGCCACCCGTCGACAACACTAGTGATCCCTTGATGTTGCCTCGCGCAAAAAAGCAGTTTGGGCAGCACTTCCTGACGGACCGGCACTATATCGACCGCATCGTCACTGCGATTTCGCCGCAGACGACCGACGTGATGATCGAAATTGGTCCCGGTCCCGGCGCGCTGACGGCACCGTTAGTAGAGCGACTCGCACATCTGCATGCCGTAGAAATTGATCGAGACCTTGCCGCTGCACTACGCGCCCGGTTTTTACCTGAGAAATTCAGCCTGCACGAACAGGATGTGTTGGCGTTTGACTTTGCGGTACTCGCATCGCGATTCCGCTGTGTTGGCAACTTGCCGTACAACATCTCCACCCCCTTCTTGTTTCACTTGGGCGAATTCGCTGACGAACTGATCGACGCCACCTTCATGCTGCAAAAAGAAGTTGTCGATCGCATGGTCGCTGGTCCCGGCACACCTGACTACGGGCGACTTTCGGTGATGCTGCAATATCGGTTTTCCATGACACGCCTGTTCGTTGTACCGCCTAGTGCCTTCACGCCACCACCCAAAGTGGATTCAGCAATTGTGCGGATGACGCCGCTTGGCGCCGAGCGACTAGTGGCACAAGACGAGACAAGATTCGCAGCTATGGTCATGGCGGGCTTTGGCCAGCGTCGCAAGACTTTGGGCAATACCTTAAAGCCATTCATGACGGCGGCGCAGATTAGCGCCAGCGGCATTGATCCACAGCGACGTGCGGAGACCCTGAGCGTGGCCGAATTTGTTCGTCTTGCCGACTGCAGGGATTAGTATTGGCGGCGCGTTCGGGTAGCCAACCAGAAACACCAAAAAAATTTGTATCACCAACTACATTTACATCGAGGATTTTACATATGGAAAAAGTACTTTCAAGCGTGGGCTCGCTGCTCTACGGCATGCGCTTCTGCATGCTGTTCTTTTATGTCGGGCTAGTGGCAATTATTTTCGGCATCCTTGGGAAGTTTTTGTTCGAGACATACAAGCTAATGCAGACATTGTTGTTTGCTGACCTCGAAAAAATCAGCCTCATCATCAAAGTGTTAGAGCTCGTTGATATGACAATGGTGGCGCAGCTAGTGTGGGTCGTTGCGCTTGCGGGTGTTTCGCTGTTTGTGACCACCGGTCACTTTGACAAAACAGATATGAAAAAGCCGGACTGGCTCGACCACGTCAACACCTACAACCTCAAACTTAAACTGGCCTTTGCCATCATTTCCATCTCAGGCGTGCATGCGCTGAAAACTTATCTGAGCGGCGATCTGACGTTGGACAACATACAGATTGTGGCGATGGTGGCGGTCATTCACTTCACGTTTGTGCTTTCGGCAATTGGCATCTCATTTGCGGAACGGTTGACTCGGGATAAACAATAAGCGCGGCGATCAACACAACTTTCAACGTGGCGGACTTGTATTCGCAAGAAAACAGAGTCTAGAAGGGACGGCCACTTTCAGGCATTTTTGCCTGTAAGTAGCCGTGGATAGGCGACCTTGTAATTCCGCTTGTAGTTTGTTTCAACGTCGCTCGCCTAACTTGCGAAGTTCATTTGCGTGATCCGGAATGGCGAACTAAAGTGGGCTGGTGTTGGGGTCGGCCGCAAGATTCTATGGTTTATGTCAACACATTTTTGAACCGCGTTGGCTCGAATTCACGAGTGTGGGTATACATTGACCAAGTTACACGCGCCAGACGTCGCGCGATCACAACCAGCGACGCGGGTCTTGAGAGTCGTTTCGCTCTGTAATGCTCGTAGATCGGCTTCCAGGTCTCAGTCAAC
>JBEILF010000037.1:0-19307 GCA_040379385.1 Burkholderiales bacterium
CAAACAGTTGCTGGATAACCGTTGGATTCACTTGTTCAGACTGGAAGGCGACATCGTTGAGGCCTACCAGCCGACTGGTTGGGAGCGGTGGTAGTAGGCTGTGCAATTGCGCTTCAGATTGACCCACCAGATGCATAAGGCATTGATCCGCCCGGCACCGGAAATTCAATTAACAATCAACGATTTGTTGGGTTCAGGGTGGATCAACCAGTAACGCAAACGAGTCGAAAAAGTGGGTCAATACGAAGCGCAATTCAACACACACCGACTCACCTAAACAACAAAGCCACCGCAAGGGTGGCTTTGTTGTTTAGTGGTGGAGCCGGCGGGAATGTGCTGGTATCGCTTTGGGCGATCCCAGCATCCTTCGCTAGCGCTCAGGACTGCACTCACTGCGTTTGTGCGTCCAAGGCCAGTCCACCGGACTGACCTTAGTCGAACCCGAAGGCGGGGTCTCATCCACACCGACTCACCTAAACGACAAAGCCACCGCAAGGGTGGCTTTGTCGTTTAGTGGTGGAGCCGGCGGGAATCGAACCCGCGTCCGCAAGCCCTCTACAGGCCGATCTACATACTTAGATTCCATTATTTGATTTCGCCCCACGTACGCCAATGGCCGGGCTGACGCGACGCTAGCCACCTAAATTTAACTGTCTACCAAGTAGCCCGGCAGAAAGCGATCCTCGTTAATGACTCTGCTGTATCTTGCGATACCTAGCGTTGAGGCCCACTAGTGCAGAGCGCGGCCGGTTATTAAGCGGCTAGTGCGTAGTTTTCGTCGTTTGCGACTATTTGTTTGCAGTTGTATTTACGAGGTACTCTGCCCCTCGGTATGCACGGTGCTGCTTTGATGCCCACGTCGAAACCAGGTCGGCCCCGAATTCGATAGCGTGATTATCTCACGAGCAGCAGATGAGGGCGGCGGGTAGGAATGCAACTAACTCGGCTGGTCGCGTGATGCTGATTTGTGCTCCCCAGTTCCCCGGATCGCTGCCGCCAAGATAGCCATACGCAGCTGCCACGCCAACCATGCCTGCTGCGTGGGCAGCGACGATATCGCGCTCGTCGTCGCCCACATACCAACAGTCGGTCGCCGGTAGACTGAGCAATTGTGCGGCGTATAACAGCGGGGCCGGGTGCGGTTTGGTGTGTGGCGTTGTGTCGCCACTCACAACACAATGCGCGCGTATATCTAAGCCAAGACGAGTCATCAACGGATCGGTGAAGCGCATTGCCTTGTTGGTGACGATGCCCCACGCAATTGCGCGCCGTTCTAGTTCGGCAATGGTCTCTTCAATGCCGTCAAAAAATGTTGTGTGCTGACAGAGATTGGCTTGGTAGACATCGTGGAATTCGTCTCGAAGGGCTGCAAATTCGCTGTCAGCGGGGGTCTTGTTGAAGGCCACGCCGATCATGCCGCGTCCACCACGCGACACGTGTGGTCGGTAGTCCGAAAGTGGCAAACTGTCCAATCCACGGGCGTTTCGAAGCAAATTCGCCGCAAACGCCATATCTGGCGCGGTGTCGGCAAAAGTGCCGTCGAAATCGAACAACACCGCCTTCGGCGTCGGCAGAGACAGTGCGGGTAACGGCTCGCTGGCCAAGGCTACGCGCGCAGCAACGGGAGGGGTTTGAAGCGCTTGGCGAATACGCCGTTCGCACTTCCCCCCCACCAGTGTTCAATGACAGCTGTGTACAACGCGCGGTAGTCGATCACCGGCGGAGGCCCATCGATTTGGAAGACGTTGACCACCGGCATGGCTTCGCCAATCAGTCCGCCGTTTACGCGTCCACCCATGGCGAAATGCACACTCGACCAGCCGTGGTGGGTTCCGCCCTCGGCATTTTCTTTCGGGCTGCGACCGAACTCGTCATAGGTAAACACCAGCGTGTTGTCCCACCAGCCGATTTCCTGCATGCCGCGACGAAATGCCGCCAACCCTTTTGCCAAGCGCTCCAATACGGGGCCATGGAATTTGAGTTGTGTCCAATGGGTATCAAATGCATTGTGCTGATCACCATCCTCGGCATTAAGCGTAATGTGTACGACCGGTGGTACTTTACCAGCGGCCGCCAATTCGACCGTGGATTGCAGCGCGGCTCCGAATGAATCGCCGGGGAAAGTTGTCTTGAGTGTTGACGGGGAGTCGAGTGTAAAGGTCTCTGCGGCCTGCCCCGCTTTGGTAGTGGTGAGATGGGCAGTTTCCGATACGCGATGGCGCGCCTGCCACTCTTTGGGATAAAGCATATTGACCACGCCGACCGCCGCGTTTCCACCACGGAACGGGCCCATTGGGTCAGCTTCCCGAATGTCCAAATCGCCGAAAGCGACGACATCGATGTTGCTGCGCTTGAGCTGCACATTTTGGTTTAACGCGCGTGTCATCCAGCCTTCGACCAGAAATTCATCCGGTCGCGATGCGGTGAAAAGGGTTTCTGCATCGCGGTAGTGCTGGTTGGTGACGTCTTGCTGGCCAATCCCTTGCAGGATGGCTAGCTGATTGTCTTGCCAGAGCGGAAGCAGCGCGTCGAGGCTGCGGTGCAATCCGTGAGTTTCGTTAAGCATCAGCACCTGTTCGCGGGACTGCGCGAGGTTGGGGCGTAGCCTGCGATAGCGGGAATTGGTAACTGGTGCGAGTGTGTTGTAACCGTCGTTGCCACCCTTCAGGTAAACCATTACGACGAGCTTTTGTTGCGCAGATTGCGCGCGCGAGAGCGACGCAATGCCGGGCAATGCTGCTAGCGCTAGTGCGGACGTGCCTTTGAGAAAGGCTCGGCGTCCGGATTTCAATTGATGCGCTGTTGGTTGACTCATGTTTGGATCGTGTTTGTGTCGCGCGCCCGAGGCATTAGCCAAACTTACGACACGCCATCATGTAGTTGACCGACACATCGTTACCCAGACGGTAGACCTTGGTAAAGGGATTGTAAGTCATGCCGGTGAATTCGGCGACGCTAAGGTCGGCTTGTCTGGCCATGCCCGATAGCTCGGCTGGGGTGATAAACCGGCGGTACTCGTGCGTTCCTTTGGGCAATAACTGCAGTACGTACTCTGCGCCGACGATGGCGAACAAAAATGACTTCGGATTGCGATTTAGCGTGGAAAAAAATAGCCATCCACCTGGCTTGGCCAGTGCCGCACAGGCGCGGATGGTCGAAGCAGGGTCCGGCACGTGCTCCAACATTTCCAGACATGCAACGCAGTCGAATTGCCCCGGTTGTTCAGCGGCAATGTCTTCAGCCGAGGTGAGCCGATAATCAAGTGCAAGCGCTTTGCCCTTCGACAAGGTCTCAAGTTTGTGTAATTTTGCAACCTTCAGGGGCTTTTCGGAGAGGTCGATGCCGACCACATCTGCGCCCTTCAGGGCCATCGACTCGGAAAGGATGCCTCCGCCGCAACCGACGTCGATGACGCGTTTGCCAGCCAAACCCACCAATTTGTCAATGTGGTTCAGACGCAGAGGATTGATGTCGTGCAGCGGTTTGAATTCGCTGGTCGGATCCCACCAACGCGCCGCCAGGGCACCAAATTTGGCGAGTTCGATTGGGTCAACATTTGGATTTGCAGTATTACTCACGAGCAGTGTCCTCTCAATTTAATGCACGCGGAAGCGTTCACCCCAGGTGGCGCTCTCGGCACGAATGGCTTCCAGATCCATCGTGGTTAGTACACGATTGTCGAGCAGCAGTTCCCCATCTACCCAAACATGCGTCACATGCTCGCGACCCGCAGCGTGCCACAGGTGTGATACCGGATCGTAACAAGGCGTGGTCTCAATTGAGTTCAAGTCAACCGCGACGATATCTGCGGCTTTGCCCGGTTTGAGTGAGCCGATGACGCGATCCCACTGTAACGCTTTTGCGCCGTTGAGCGTCGCCATTTGCAAGGCGTGCAGCGCGGGTAACGCGGCAGCGTCTCCGCTCACACCCTTTTGCAGCAGTGTCGCGAGCCTTGTTTCGGCAAACATATCGAGGCGGTTGCTGGAGGCGCAGCCGTCTGTGCCGATGCCGACGTTGACACCAGCCTCAACCATCGCATTGATCGGTGCGATACCACTCGCGAGTTTCAAATTCGAAGAGGGGCAGTGCGCAACGTGGACTCCCCGTTCCCTAAAGAGCGCAATCTCGCTGGAATTTAGGTGGACGCAATGCACGGCGATTAGGTTGGGGCCCAAGACGCCGAGGCGCTCAAGGCGCTCAATGGGCCGCATACCGTATTGCTTTTCGCTCTCTACGGGCTCGTTGGCCGTCTCGTGGATGTGGCACATCAACAGAAGATCGTCCATCTCGTTGGCAATCATCACCAACTTCTGAAACGTGGTGTCTGACACGGTGTACGGCGCGTGCGGCGTCACCATTAGCTTGAGTTTTGCATCGGCCGCAAATTCATCGCGAGACGACAACGCGCGCGCAATATAGGCGTCTGCGTCAGCCGCGTAGGGCGTCGGAAATTCCAATACGGCACCGCCCAATGCCGCCCGCATGCCCGTCGAGCGTACGACCTTGGCGGCGGTGTCTTGGTAGAAATACATGTCGGCAAAACATGTGGTGCCGCTGCGTAACATTTCGGCGCAGGCTAGCTGGGTGCCCGCACCGACGTAGGATTCAGACAGGTGCTTGGATTCGACAGGCCAGATGTGCTGCTGAAGCCAGGTCATCAACGGCGTGTCATCCGCAAGGCCCCGCATCAGTGTCATCGCGGCGTGGGTGTGCAAGTTCACCAGTCCCGGAATGAGCGCATGATTCGCAAGCGCCGTTTCCGCCGCGTTCGGAAACTGCTGGCGTGCCTCCGGAGTCGGTAGCACCGCAGTGATGGTGCCTGCGTCGAGAACGACTGAATGGTGCTCAAGCACGGTTAGCGGCTCTACCGGTATCACCCAGCGTGCGGAAAGAATTTGTGTCATAAATGAAAGACGTACTTAGCGCGCGGCAAAAACAAAAAAGCCCCGCAGTGCGGGGCTTTTCTGCCAGTTTGCCCAATTACTTGGTTTGGACGCCCTTGAACTCAATGTCGACGCGACGGTTTTTGGCGCGGCCTTCAGCGGTTTTGTTGGTCGCCACCGGCTGGGTTTCCCCCTTGCCAAGGGTGGTGATTTTTGCCGCAGGAATCCCTTGTGAAACCATGTATTCCTTGACGGTGGTCGCACGTCGCTCGGACAACTTCTGGTTGTAAGCATCGGTGCCAATGGAGTCAGTATGGCCGGTTGCAATGACCATTTCGACATCGACTTTCTTCATCTTAGCGATGGCTTCGTCGATTGATTTCTTGCCATCCGGCTTCAGGATGGACTTATCAAAATCGAACAGCGCTTCGGCTTGGATAGTGACCGCCACTTTGACAGGCTGAGGGGCCGGTTTTGGCGCTTCAACGGGTTTTGGCGGTTCAACCGGTTTTGGTGCAGGTGGTGGTGCCGGCGGCTTTGGTGGCTCCACTTTCTTCGGCATGCAGTCAGGGTGGTTGATGCTGCTTGGTTGTTGGACACAAGCGCCAGAGGCATCACGCACTGGCGTGCCCGAGGCGTCGACCAAGTTTGGTGTTACGCCAGCGTATGCGGCGACCGCCCCCAGCATGGCGGCGGTTGCGGTCAACTTGGCGATCAGGGAATTCTTCATTTGGTGTTACTCCCAAGAGATTGGAAAACTATTTGTCGTCGAGAAACTTCGGCAAATCCACTTCAAACTACCCGTTCCGACAAGCGGACCTGCCGGGGCAGCAAAACTGGACGCTGCTGGCTTATGGTGCAAAATCAAAACTCATCAAGGCATCGTTGGCGGATAAATTGCCGAATCCGGCTCGTGTTTATAACACCCAGCACACGCCCTTGGAGAACCCAGAAATCATACACGATAGCTGGAGACGGGCACAACCTTGGACGCCCCAAGTCGCTGCATGCGTCTGTGATCGTTGCACAATAACAACAGTTTGTGCCAGTTTTATGGCAGTGTCGGGAAAACACAAGTAATTGTATGCATCCCTGTGTTTTGACTCCACCGCTAGTGGTTTGGCGGATCGACTGTGGTCAAACGTCGGCGAATGTGGTAAATTTGGTGTCTGTGGGCGGCGTAAAAACCTTATAAATCAAGGATTTGATCTACCTTGTCAGGCGTCTGATTGTACGCACCCTCACAGCACTAACGGCAACTTCTTGGCATGCCCAAGTGATGTCTTCAATGCCACACCATTAAATCGAATAAGAGCCCGCTCGTGACCGATCCTCTCATCCCCTCATTTGCCAAAGAAACACTGCCGATCAGCATCGAGGAGGAAATGCGCAAGAGTTTTCTAGATTACGCAATGAGTGTTATTGTCAGCCGGGCGCTGCCAGACGCCCGCGACGGACTAAAGCCGGTACATCGCCGGGTGCTGTACGCGATGCAAGAAGTGAACAACGTCCACAACCGGCCATTTGTGAAATGTGCGCGTATCGTCGGCGATGTGATGGGTAAGTACCATCCCCACGGTGACACGGCAATTTATGACACCCTAGTGCGTATGGCCCAGCCGTTCTCGTTGCGTTACATGTTGGTAGATGGTCAGGGCAATTTTGGTTCGGTCGACGGTGATAACGCTGCGGCGATGCGCTATACCGAATGCCGCATGCAGAAAATATCGTCTGAGTTGATGGCTGATATCGATTCAGACACCGTCGACTTCGGGCCGAACTACGACGGCAAAGAGATGGAGCCGCTGGTGTTGCCAGCGCGATTCCCCAATCTGCTAGTCAATGGTGCGACCGGTATCGCAGTCGGTATGGCGACCAATATTCCGCCGCATAACTTGTCCGACACGATCGACGCATGTTTGCGTGTGCTGGAAAACCCGGCGGTTGATCTGGAAGATCTGATTGATATTGTCAAAGCGCCGGATTTCCCCACTGCGGGCATCATCTACGGCATCGACGGCGTGCGTGATGGTTACCGCACTGGCCGCGGTCGCTGCATCATGCGCGCGCGTTGCCACTTTGAAGACTTGGAAAAAGGTAACCGTCAGGCGATTATCATCGACGAACTGCCATACCAAGTAAACAAGGCGAACCTGCTGGTAAAAATTGGTGAACTGGTTCGTGACAAAAAGTTAGAAGGTGTATCCGACCTGCGCGATGAGTCGGATAAGTCCGGAATGCGCGCGGTGATTGAGTTAAAACGCGGCGAAGTGCCTGAGATTGTGCTCAACAATCTCTACAAAATGACGCAGATGCAGGAATCGTTCGGCATGAACATGGTCGCGCTGGTTGATGGTCAGCCGCGGCTCCTCAACTTGAAACAATTCCTCGATGCGTTTTTGCGTCACCGTCGTGAAGTCGTCACACGTCGTACTGTGTTCGAACTTCGCAAGGCGCGCGAGCGCGGCCACGTGCTGGAAGGTCTCGCCGTGGCGTTGTCCAATGTCGATGAGATCGTTGAACTCATTAAATCCGCACAGACGCCGGCCGAAGCCAAGGGGAAGTTGATGGAGCGGGTTTGGCGTTCTGCGCTGGTTGAGGAGATGCTGGCGAGAGCAGCGGGCGACCAATCCGAGGCGTTCCGCCCAGAAGGGCTGCCGAAAGAGTTTGGCCTCGGCACCAGCGGTTATCGTTTGTCTGAGACTCAGGCGCAGCGCATTCTCGAAATGCAGCTGCAACGCCTAACTGGTCTTGAGCAAGACAAGATTGTGGCTGAGTACAAAGAGGTCATGGAAAAGATCGCCGACTTGCTCGATATCTTGTCCAAGCCACAACGCGTGACTGCAATCATCGCCAGTGAGTTGAAAGAAATCAAAACACAGTTTGGCGACAAACGTCGTTCCGAGATTGTGGTGAATGGTCAAGAAATGTCCATCGAAGATTTGATCGCCAACGAGGACGTAGTGGTGACCATGTCGCATACCGGCTATGTGAAGTACCAGCCGGTCGCTGATTACCGCGCCCAAAAGCGCGGCGGGCGCGGTAAACAAGCGACCGCGACCAAAGACGATGATTTCATCGAGAACTTGTTTATCGCCAAGACCCACGACTACGTGCTTTGTTTCTCCAACAAAGGGCGTGTGTACTGGTTGAAGGTGTACGAAATTCCACTCGGTTCGCGTGGATCCCGCGGCAAACCGATCGTCAACTTGCTGCAGCTCCAGCCGGGCGAAAAAATCTCGACGGTTTTGCCAATCAAAGAATTCCGTGATGACCGCTTCGTGTTCTTCGCCACCGCAGAAGGCACGGTGAAGAAGACCGCGCTGT
Source organism: Burkholderiales bacterium (assembly GCA_040379385.1). Classification (GTDB taxonomy): domain Bacteria; phylum Pseudomonadota; class Gammaproteobacteria; order Burkholderiales; family Usitatibacteraceae; genus UKL13-2. The sequence continues at coordinate 8,211 of JBEILF010000037.1, forward strand.
CGGATTTTGCCAACCCGCGTAAGGCCGGCATCATCGCTATCGCCTTGGATGAAGGCGATTCACTGGTCGGCGTCGCGCTCACTGACGGCAAACACGATGTGATGCTGTTCTCGAATGAGGGCAAAGCGGTACGTTTCGAGGAGTCAGATGTCCGATCAATGGGGCGTGACACGCGTGGTGTACGCGGCATGAACTTGGCCAAGGGCGGCAAGGTCATCTCCATGTTGGTGGCTGAGAACGAAGAAGATTCCGTGTTGACCGCAACTGAGTTTGGTTACGGCAAACGCACTGCTATATCCGAATACACGCGTCATGGTCGCGGTACACAGGGCATGATTGCGATCCAAACGTCCGCCCGCAATGGCAAGGTTGTTGCCGCAGTGCTGGTGCGCCCCGAAGATGAAATCATGATGATTACGACAGCGGGTGTGCTGATTCGCACTAAGGTTAAACAAGTGCGTGAAATGGGACGTTCAACGCAAGGCGTGACGCTGATCAACCTCGACGAAGGCTCGAAGTTGACCGGTTTGCAGAAAGTCGCAGAATCCGATGAAGAAGGAGACGAAGCATGAAACTGCTAACCCGTAACTCCATTGCAGCCGTCGTCAGCTGTGCTGCACTCGCGCTGAATGCGTTCGCACAGGCACCGGCACCGATACCTGCTCCGGCCCCTATGGTCGAGGTACCCTCGGGTGAGGTAAAGGCGGCCATTAGCGAGATGCTCGAAGCGATGGACATCCGTCAGATGATGAACCAGATGTCTGCTGCGATGGTGCAGTCGATGCCTCGGATGCTGGAGCAGATGATGGAGCGATCCGTCAGCCACTTGCCATCTGATCAACGCGCAGCGGCCAAGCAGAGGTCTGCGGCGACGGTCGGCAGCTTCATGGAAAAAGGTATGGCTATCTACGGCGATCCTGAAATCCTGAAGGGCATGGAGGAAATCATGGGCCGAGCCTATGCAAAACGCTTCTCGCTGTCTGAAATCAAGACGATTACGGCTTTCTACAAAAGCGAAGCCGGTAAAAAAATGATGTCAGTCGTCCCACAGCTTATGCAAGAAACCATGCCCGAGATCGTTGCGCTTACCGCGCCCAAGGTCAATGCGCTAATGGAAGAGGTTACGAAGAGGGCGATCGAGGACGCAAAAGCGGCAAGCGCCAACAATAAAACGCCGGCAGTGAAATAGCCACCTTTGAGTCGCGCCTTTAATTTTTCCGCTGGTCCCGCCGCGCTGCCGACGCCGGTCCTTGAGCGGGCGCAGGCTGAGCTGCTCGATTACAAGGGCACCGGCACCTCAGTCATGGAGATGAGCCATCGCGGCAAGGTGTTTCTTGCACTTGCCGCAGAAGTGGAGCGCGACCTGCGTGAATTGATGGGCATCCCATCAAACTACAAAGTGTTGTTTTTGCAGGGCGGTGGCAAGGGCGAATTCTCGATTGTCCCGCTGAATTTGCTGCGCGGGCACACTAGCGCCGACTATGTGGACACCGGACATTGGTCGGTGCAGGCGATCAAGGAGGCGAGAAAATATGGCGGCGTGAATGTTGCGGCGTGCGCAGCGGACAAAAACTATACCTACGTCCCCTTGGAAGCGACATGGAAGACGGATCCAAACGCGGCGTATCGACATATCTGCACGAACGAAACCATCCAAGGCGTTGAGTACTTTTGGATGCCCGAATGCGCTGATGGTGTCCCATTGGTCGCGGATATGTCATCGCATATTTTGTCGCGTCCGGTGGATGTATCGAAATTCGGTTGTATTTACGGAGGGGCGCAGAAAAATATTGGCCCGTCTGGATTAACCGTCGTGATTGTGCGGGAGGATTTGTTGGGCGGAGCGCATCCGCTGACGCCGTCCGTTTTTGACTATACGCAACAAGCGGCAAGTGAGTGGATGCTGAATACACCGCCAACCTTTGCGGTCTATCTTGCCGGGCTGACTTTTAAGTGGCTAAAACAACAGGGCGGATTAGCCGGTATTGAGAAGGTCAATATTCAAAAGGCTTCGCTGCTGTACGCTACCATCGATGCCTCTGAGGGCTTTTATCGGAACGGCGTTGCGATAGCCGATCGTTCGCGGATGAACGTGCCATTTTTCTTGCACGACGAGAAGCTGAATCAGGCGTTTCTCGATGGTGCTGCCGCTGCTGGCATGTCTGGCCTGAAGGGGCATAAGGCCATCGGCGGGATGCGGGCTTCCATTTACAACGCGGTGCCGCTGGCGGCGGTCGAGGTGCTGGTGGCCTATATGCGAGACTTTCAAACGCGCCACGGCTAAAATAGGTGCATGAAACTTTCGTTTGAGCAGCAAAAGGTTTTGGAGAAGGCGCTGACGCTTGAGAGGCGTGTATTGTGGACGCTTGCGTCCGTGGGGTTGCTATTGCTCGGTTTCTTCGCTTGGTTGTTCATGTCTGGGAATTGGCCGAACAAGTTTCCCTTGCTTGTGATCTCCGTTGTGCTTATCAATGTTTGTGGATGGGCCATCGCGTGCTTGCTCGGTCTCTGTAGGGAGTTGCGCTGTGTGCTTACGCAACTCATTAATGGCGATCCGCAGGCGCTTGCACAGCAATATGAAAAGAAACTTGGACTTGGTGACGCCGAGTCGATTGAGATATGACGGCTGATCTCCAAAAACTGCGGCAACAGATCGACGCGCTCGACGCTGAGATTCTGCAAAAGCTGAACGAGCGCGCGGCATTCGCCCGCAAAGTCGGCTCGCTCAAGGTTGGGCAGGCTTACCGCCCGGAACGTGAAGCCGAGGTGCTGCTTCGTATCAAGCAGCTCAATCAAGGACCGCTTCCCGACGAAGTCGCCGCGAGATTGTTTCGCGAAATTATGTCGGCGTGTTTGGCGCTCGAAAGACCGATCACGGTGTCGTACTTGGGGCCGCAGGGCACGTTCAGCGAGCTCGCCGCAAAAAAACATTTTGGTGAAGGTGCTGAACTCAAACCGCAAGGCTCCATCGACGAGGTGTACCGGAGTGTGGAATCGAATGCCTGTGATTTCGGTGTCATCCCGGTTGAGAACTCGACAGAAGGTGCGGTAGGGCGCTCGCTCGACCTGATGCCACAAACGCCGCTGAAAATCTGTGGTGAGGTGTTGGTGCGCATTCATCACCATCTGATGGCATCTGCACCGCTACCCTACGACAGTATTCTTAAGGTGTTCTCCCACGGCCAATCGCTAGCCCAGTGCCACGAATGGCTGAACAGCAACCTACCCCAAGCCGAGCGGATTGCCGTTGCTTCCAACGCCGAGGCCGCCAGACGTGCCTCGCTTGAACCATTCACGGCGGCAGTGGCCGGCGAAATGGCGGCCACGCATTACGGTTTGAGTGTGCTGGCTTCCAATATTGAAGACGAGCCGAACAACACCACGCGCTTCCTAGTGCTGGGAACATATGAGCCGAAGTTATCGGGTCGCGACAAAACCTCGCTGGTGTTATCGGCCGCCAACCGCTCCGGTGCGGTGTACGAGATGCTTACGCCATTCGCGCAGCGCGGCGTGTCGATGTCAAAGTTCGAATCGCGTCCGTCGAAACTCGCGATCTGGGAGTACCTGTTTTTCGTTGATATCGAGGGACATGTCGAGAATCAAAACGTCGCCGACGCGCTGGTAGAGCTACGCAAGATTGCGGGCTACGTGAAGGTGTTGGGGTCGTATCCGGCCGCTGTCTTGTAGAAACAGGAGACTCAAGTTGATTGCCAAATTCATCCTAGGGGTAGGTCTCATTCTGCTTTGCGGTGCAGCATTAGCAGACGTACGCTATGAGGCGATGTTGCCGGTTGTGATGACGACCAAAGGACCTGGCCAGCAGGTTGTCGCAACCGAACACAGCTATGTCCGAACGCCCGCAGCTTCGAAGTTGACATTGAAATGCAAGTCGTCTAGTTCGGGGAGCTGCCACTATTACGTGGTCCAAAGCGCCTCGACGACGCGCACTAGTTCTAACCTGACGATAGCTCCAACGTTCCGGACTTTCGAGCTAAAGATCGGAGAGAGCCAAATTGTAGAACCGGCGACTAAAGAGTCTGCATATTGTCATTCCGCGCAGAAGTCGCCAGACCCACTGGCATGCTCCCGAATCAAACCTCTCGAACAAAAATAATGTCCCTATCGAATCTCGCTCCTGACTACATCCGCGCCATCTCACCGTACCAAGGTGGCAAACCGATTTCAGATGTTGCACGTGAGCTTGGCATATCCGAGGCAGATATCGTCAAGCTTGCCTCGAACGAAAATCCGCTCGGTGCCAGTCCAAAGGCGCTTGCCGCGATTCAAGCCGCGCTGCAAGATTTGGCCCTCTACCCAGATGGCGGTGGCGTCGCACTAAAAGCAGCAATTACGAAAAAATTTGGTATTGCGGCGGATGGCATTGTCCTCGGTAACGGTTCTAACGACGTGTTGGAGTTATTAGCGAGAACCTTTATGCGCCAGGGCGACACCGCCGTTTATTCTCAGTACGCGTTTGCGGTCTACCCGTTAGCGACGCAAGCCGTGGGTGCCATGCCGATTGCCGTGCCGGCGCGAGAGTTTGGCAATGACCTGGACGCGATGCTTGCCGCGATCCAGCCCACAACCAAAATCGTATTTGTCGCCAATCCCAACAATCCCACCGGCACATTCATTCCCGGCGCGGCGCTGAAAGCGTTTGTGGCCAAGGTGCCAAGTAACGTATTGGTGGTCTTGGACGAAGCGTATGGCGAATATTTGGACGCCAGCGACGCGTATCACACCGCGCCTTGGCTTGCGGAATTTCCGAATCTCGTCATTTCCCACACCTTGTCTAAGGCTTACGGTCTGGCGGGACTGCGCATTGGTTTTGGGTTCGCGCATCCCGACGTCGTGGCGATGCTGAACCGCGTCCGTCAACCATTTAATGTTAATCATTTGGCGATGGTGGCCGCCGAGGCCGCGCTATCGGATGATGCGTTTATTGCCGAAAGTCGTAACCTCAATGCCCAGGGTCTCAAACTTTTGTCAGCGGAATTGGCGAAGCGCTGTATTGACTTCATCCCCTCCAAGGGCAACTTCATCGCCTTCAAAATTGCCCGCGCGGCTGAAGTGTTCCAAGCGTTGTTGCGTGCGGGTGTCATTGTCAGACCCCTTGCCAGCTATGGTTTGAACGACTACTTGCGTGTCTCGACGGGAACCGCTGCACAGAATGCGCGTTTTCTTTCAGCGCTCGATACCGCACGAGTAGAACTAAGAGTCTAGATCCGATGCGGTTTTTCAGACATTTTTGCTTTGAAACGCCCGTCTTTTCTTGGGTTTACATTTCTACGTATCACATGATCGACAGCGTTGCGTCATGCTGAGGCAGGTCGTTATCGTCGGTGCCGGATTGATCGGCACATCTTTCGCGTTGGCGCTCAAGCGTCGGTACCCAAGCCTCAGCATCCGCGCCATTGACAGCCGTGAGGAGTGCATCACGCAAGCGGTAAGTCGAGGCGCGATTGATTCGGCCTGCAGCTACGCACAAGCTGGCGCTGCTGATGTGGTGTTGTTCGCCATCCGGTTCGCCAGATTGGTGCGGCGCTCTCAGCCATTGCACCGCACCTCGCCGCGCATACTGTGGTGATCGACGCCGGTAGTACCAAGCAGGATGTAATCGCAGCTGCGCGATTGAGTCTTGGCGATAGGTTCCCGCAATTTGTTGCCTGCCATCCGATCGCCGGTCGAGAGCGTCATGGCCCACTTGCGGCGGATGCCACACTGTTTGACGGCAAAAAGGTGGTGCTCTGTCGCTCACGGGAAAACAGCGACGCCACCGTAGAAACCGCCCGTCTCGCTTGGCAGGCGGTCGGTGCAAGCATCGTCGAAATGACCGCCACCACCCACGACGCTGTGTTTGCGTCGGTGAGTCATCTTCCGCATGTGCTGGCCTTCGCCTTGGTCGACGAACTTGCCGCGCGGCCAAACGCAAAGTTGTTGTTTGAGCACGCCGCATCGGGATTTCGCGATTTCAGCAGAATCGCCAGTTCCAGCCCCGAAATGTGGCGAGACGTGGCGATGAATAACCGCGAGGCACTACTCTCCGAGCTAGACGCATATTTGCTGAGGGTGGCAGCGTTGCGCAATATGCTCCAAGCGAATGATGGCGAAGCCCTTTATGCTCTTATGCAGCGCGCGCAGAGCGCGCGAGAGCACTGGTTATCCGGGCAATTCGACCAGTTCAATCAGGAAGACGGCCTATGAGTCAGCTTGGATCTGAATTACGCTTGGCTGCCGCGTCACGCGCGAGTGGTTCTGTTGCGTTGCCCGGGTCCAAGTCGATTTCAAACAGGACCTTACTCTTAGCCGCGCTGAGCGTGGGTGAGACTGTTGTGCGCGGGTTACTACAGTCTGACGATACCGCCGTCATGCTCGCCGCACTTGGCAAACTCGGCGTCAACGTTGAAGCACTCGGTGGTGATGACTATCGAGTGGTTGGTTGCGGCGGTAATTTTCCCGCTGCCGAGGCAGCGCTTTTTCTCGGCAACGCGGGCACTGCGTTCCGGCCGCTGACCGCCGCGTTGGCGCTGCAATCTGCGGAGCGCCGTTACCAGCTTGACGGCGTGCCACGCATGCGTGAGCGTCCGATTGGCGATCTTGTCGATGGACTCGCGCCCTTGGGTGCCAAGATTGAATACACCGGTCGGCGCGGATTTCCGCCCTTGATTGTGTCCGGACGAACACAAACGACGGTTGATCGACTTGCAGTTCGCGGGGATGTATCGAGTCAGTTTCTCTCGGCGTTATTGATGGCGTTGCCGCTTATCAAGTCGAAGGTGACGGTAGAAGTCGTCGGCGAGCTCATTTCCAAGCCCTATGTCGAGATAACGTTGAATTTGATGGCGCGTTTTGGCGTCGTGGTGGAGCGAAACGAATGGCGCGAGTTTACGCTGGCGCCGGATGCGGCATATTGTTCCCCTCAGGAAGTTAATGTCGAAGGTGACGCGTCGAGTGCATCATATTTTCTTGCGGCGGGTGCGATTGGCAGCGGACCGGTGCGGGTGACTGGCGTCGGCCGCAGCAGCATTCAAGGCGATATCAAATTCGCCGACGCGCTTTCCGCAATGGGGGCGGTGGTCAGCATGGGCGACGATTGGATCGAGGCGTCGCGGCCCGCCCGTGAACGTCTGAAAGCGATCGATGCCGATTTCAATCACATCCCGGATGCCGCGATGACGATTGCAATACTGGCATTGTTCGCCGATGGCACAACAACGATTCGAAACATCGCCAGTTGGCGCGTGAAAGAAACTGATCGAATTGCGGCGATGGCCATGGAGCTACGAAAACTCGGGGCGGGGGTTGTCGAAGGCCCGGACTTCATCGCCGTGACGCCACCTAGCAGCGGTAGGCTGGCGTCCGGGGTGTCAATTGATACCTATGACGACCATCGTATGGCGATGTGTTTTTCCTTGATCTCCCTGGCAGGTGTGGAAGTCGTTATCAATGACCCCGCCTGCGTCGGCAAGACATTCCCCGGCTATTTCGACGCGTTCCGGAGGCTGTTGTCGTGACTACGCTGCCCACGGCCACCATTCCAGTGATCGCCATTGATGGTCCAACCGCTTCCGGCAAGGGCACGGTCGCGCAGCGAGTAGCCTCGGCGTTGGGGTTTCACTATCTGGATTCGGGTGCCTTGTACCGGCTCACAGCACTTGCGGCCCTCAAGCAAGGTGTTGATTTAAATGATGAAAATAGGGTTTCCGAAGTCGCAAGAAGCCTAAATCTGCAATTTTTCGCCGATAAGGTGATTCTGGATGGTGAAGACGTGTCGGAGCTGATCCGCACCGAGAGCGCCAGCCAAAATGCGTCCCGAGTGGCTGCTTTTCCCACCGTTCGTAGTGCGCTGACCGAGCGACAACGTGCGTTTCGGGTTGCCCCCGGGCTCGTTTGTGACGGTCGAGATATGGCGTCGGTGATTTTTCCGGACGCGCAACTGAAAATTTTCCTGACAGCCAGTGTTGAAGCGCGCGCCGAAAGACGCACTAACCAGTTGAAACAAAAAGGAAACTCTGCGATACTAGACGACGTTGTGAAGGAATTACGCACCCGTGACGAACGCGATTCGAACCGCCAAGTTGCTCCACTCAAGAGACTAGACGACGCGTATCTACTTGATACAACAGCGATTTCTGCCGATGCGGCGGTTGAGCAGGTGCTGAACTGGGCCAAAAATACCATCCGGTCTCGGCAGTAACCAGAAATCGGTGTGTGTTCGGTGGGTGTTATTCGCGTCATCTGCCTGTTCTAGATAGTTTTTTCCCAGCAGCGAGTAGTTGTTACCTAGGTGTCCGAGATCCCCAAAATATCCGGACGATGATGAACCCTCTACGTCGCCAGACGATGAGCTAACCCGCTTAACCGAAAGTTAACCCATTCATGTCAGCATCAACCCAACCCGCAGCAAAAGCCAAAGCCCCCAAACCCGTTTACGCGCCGGATAGTTTTGCCGCGTTATTCGAGGAAAGCCTGACGCGCCAAGAAATGCGCGAAGGAGAAATGATTACCGCAGAAGTTGTGCTGGTCGATCAAAACTTCGTGGTGGTCAACGCCGGATTGAAATCCGAAAGCGTGATCCCGATTGAAGAATTCAAGAACGACAAAGGCGAGCTCGAAGTGAAAGTCGGCGACTTTGTCACCGTTGCGATTGAAAAATTTGAAGATGGTTTTGGCGCCACCAAACTCTCGCGTGATCGCGCAAAGAAACTGTCCGCATGGCACGACCTCGACGTCGCGCTGGACAAAGGCTCGATCATCACCGGTATGGTGTCGGGTAAGGTCAAGGGCGGATTGACCGTTATGATCAATGGTATCCGTGCATTCTTGCCGGGTTCGTTGGTTGATACTCGTCCAGTCAAAGATACAACGCCATTCGAAGGCAAAGAACTCGAATTCAAGGTTATCAAGCTCGATAAGAAACGCAACAACGTTGTCGTGTCGCGCCGTGCCGTCATGGAAGCTTCCCAAGGTGCTGATCGTGCAGCATTGCTCGATACCTTGAAAGAAGGATCAGTGGTTAAGGGTGTCGTCAAAAATATCACTGACTACGGCGCGTTTGTGGATCTGGGTGGTATCGATGGCTTGCTGCACATCACCGATCTTGCATGGCGACGTGTGAAGCACCCATCCGAAGTCTTGGCGGTTGGTGATGAAGTGACGGCAAAAATTCTCAAGTTTGATCAGGAGAAAAACCGCGTCTCCTTGGGCATGAAACAATTGGGAGATGATCCTTGGACAGGGCTGTCGCGTCGTTACCCACAGTCGACCCGCTTGTTCGGCAAAGTCACCAACCTGACCGACTACGGTGCCTTCATCGAAATCGAAGCGGGCATCGAAGGTTTGGTACACGTATCAGAAATGGACTGGACCAACAAGAACGTTCATCCGGCCAAAGTGGTATCGCTCGGTGACGAAGTCGAAGTCATGATCCTGGAAATCGATGAAGACCGTCGTCGTATTTCGCTCGGCATGAAGCAATGCATGCAGAACCCGTGGGAAGAGTTTTCGATGTCCCACAAGAAGGGTGAGAAAGTTAAAGGCATCATCAAGTCGATCACCGACTTCGGTGTGTTCATCGGCCTGCCGGGCAACATCGATGGCTTGGTTCACCTTTCGGACATTTCTTGGAACGTCGCGGGCGAGGAAGCGGTTAAGGCATACAAGAAGGGCGATGAACTTGAAGCCGTGGTGTTGGCAATTGACATGGAACGTGAGCGTATTTCGTTGGGTATCAAGCAGCTCGATTCCGATCCGTTCACCAGCTATACGACCCTCTTCGACAAGGGGGCCATCGTTAAGGGTGCCGTCAAGTCGATCGACGCAAAAGGCGCGACGATTGCGCTGTCGGACGAAATCGAAGGCTACCTCCGTGCGTCAGAAGTCTCGCGAGAGCGCGTCGAAGACATACGCAGCCATATGAAAGAAGGCGACGAAATCGAGGCTATCATCATCAACGTCGATCGCAAGACGCGCAGCATCAATCTGTCCATCAAGCAGAAGGATTCGCTCGATGAGAAAGACGCAATGAAGCGCATGACCGACGAAGCGCCTTCCAATGCTGGCACGACCAACCTTGGTGCATTACTCAAGGCGAAGCTGAAGCAAGACTAAGGTTGTACGATTGGCTCCGCCCTGTGGGTGGGGCCAGCGTCTAACCGTGTCAAACGATTTCCTGCCAAGCAATACATCGGCAGTCATATAAACAAAATTGAAGTGGATCTACCTCTTGAAATCCATGACAAAGTCAGAGTTGATTGAAATCTTGGCATCTCGCCACAACCAACTCGCCCCCAAAGACGCCGAGCTGGCGGTGAAGACAATGTTAGATGCGATGTCATCAACGTTGTCGCATGGTGACCGAGTCGAAATTAGGGGATTTGGTAGCTTCGGACTGAATTTCCGTCCTCCGCGCACCGGTCGAAATCCTAAAACGGGCGAAAAGGTTTTGGTGCCGAAAAAGTATGTCCCGCACTTTAAAGCCGGCAAGGAATTGCGCGAGCGGGTTGACGAGGCGCTGGAGGCTGCTGAAACTGCCGCAGCGGCAGCGCGCGAACAGACGAATAGTGAGAGTTCGCCTCCTGCAGGCCAAGGGATTTTGACGGTGCCAACTGGCACCACAAACAGTTGATAACACATTTTGAGACACGCCGGGTATCGAACGATATCCGGCTTTTTTTTGCGCCGGATTCGACAGAAGACAATAAATGCGTGTCGCCGTCTGCCAAGGACGGCTACAACACCTAAAATACGAAATATGAATATCCTGCTTTGGATCGTCCGAGTCATCGTGATCCTTATGCTGGTTTGGTTCGCCGCCAAAAACGCCGATCCTGTCAGCATCAACGGCATCGGTGCCACTCTGCGTGCGCCGTTGGCGTTGGTCCTGCTCGCCTTCTTTGGCGCAGGCCTGTTGGTCGGCCTGTTGACGTCGCTGGTCGCTATCTTTCATTTAAAGCGGGAGATTAAGCAACTCAACCGGGCGCTGCAAAATCGACCCCGTGTGGCGACGCTTGATCCCTCAGGGGCGGCTCCTGCATTGAAAGCAACACCCGGACCATCGCCTTAATGGATGCACTACTGGGCTGGTTACCATGGGCC
>JBEILF010000038.1:0-19030 GCA_040379385.1 Burkholderiales bacterium
ACACACCCGCGCCAATAGTCCCGCCGCGAAGCCTGCGCCTGCGGGAGCTGGACGGGGGTCTTAAGTACCGGGTTATCAAGGACATGGTGCGCGCCGGGGTACTCGGTCAGCGTGATGTCCTTTCCGGCTTTCCTAGGACGGGCAACGTACGCGCGGCACTCTGCAGCGGGGACGTAGTCGTCCGCCAACCCGTGGAAAATGCGGACTATAAGGAATACTGCATGAAGAATGCGTTGACGATTATTGGTCGGGACTCGTACCGCGCGAATCGCGTTCTCAAAGCTACGCAGCAACGCTGGCCGCTCGCCCAGTTGGCTCTACGATGAACTGCCGGAATTGTGGGCGGCGGGCTTGCCCGACACCTGCGGGGCTTTTTTGTCGCTAACCTGAATATTTCATGGGTTGCCGGTTGCTTGGAAGGACGTTGCTTCCGGGCGATTGGCAAACCAATTAGGCTCGTTTCTCACTTGCTGTGGATGCGGGCAGCAGGTTTGCTTTCGGGCGATTGGACGGCAATTTTGCGCCTCGCTGCCGAAGCATAGCCCGCTATGCTGTGGTCGGTCAGGCAAAAAATCGCTCGCCTGTTCACCTACTCGCCCGCTTTCGAACGCGCCGCCATGAAATGTTCAGGCTAGTCGATCGCGTTGCATCTTGCTAAAAACACCAAAAACTTGGTTTAACTACCAAGAACACCATTTCGAACACCAGTAACAACGGGCTTCTCCAAGCAAAAGGGCGCGGAAAACCGCGCCTTTATTTGATTTTCTTCTGCCTAACTACCAGAGTTTCCACCACGGTTTAGTTACTCGGGCGCTGGCGGAAACCATCGCGTTGTTTGGGAAGTTGGTTTGTAGAACGCGGCGGGAAGCATCGGCAAGGTCCTTCATGCCCAATTTCTCGTAGGATTCAACGCTGATGGTCAGCGCTTCTTCGGCAAGCGGCGCTTGTGGGTAACGCGTAATCACATACTGAGCACGGTTGACCGCCGCTAGATACCCACCCCGACTGAAGTAGTAACGCGCAACGGCAAGATCATGTTTGGCTAGGGTATTCACAAGGTAGACCATACGACCACGCGTATCGTCGGCGTAGACACTATCCGGAAATCTGGTCACGAGCTCTTTAAATACATCAAACGAGTCACGAAGTGCCTTGGGGTCGCGTTCCGCAGGGTCAAGGTTCAACACTTGTCCAAACAGCCCGAGATCAGGCTTGAAGTAGGCAAGTCCCTTGATATACAGGGCGTAATCGAGGTTTGGATGATTTGGATGTAACTTCATGAAACGATCCGCTGCGGAAACTGCCGCTGCCGTCTCGTTATCTTTGTAGTTGGCATAGGCAATATCGAGCTGCGCCTGCTGGGTGTAACGACCGAAGGGATAACGCGCTTCGAGTGCTTCGTATAGCTTGATGGCACCGGCATAATTGCCTGACTCAAGCTCGTCTCTCGCGTTTTTATAGAACTGCTCGACCGTCCAGTTTTTTTGGAGGTCCAACTTGTCGCCAAACCAGCCGCAGCCCGCCAGAAACGCGGGCAATAGGAGGCAAGCAAACAGGGAGCGCAATGAAGTACGTGTCATACTTTGGCCGATGCATAAGAACGATCTGGAAGACGACGATTATAGCCCAGCGACCATCCCAGACGCGGAGCCAGACGCAATCGTCAACAGCACAAAAACGCTTCTGACACCGTTGCAGCTGGCAGGTTCTCGCCTCGACCATGCGCTGGCGGTGTTGTTTCCAACATTCTCGAGAAGTCGCCTGAGCAGTCTCGTCAAAAGCGGCGACGTAACCCTTGATGGTCAGCCCGCTCAACCTAAAACCAAGTTAACTGGTGGAGAGACCATTTCCATTCATCTGAAGGCACGCCCCGAAGACACGGCGTTCCTCGCGGAGCCAATCCCGTTGGATGTGATTTATGAGGACACCGACGTGATCATCATCAACAAGCAGCCGGGGATCGTTGTACATCCCGCCGTCGGTAACTGGTCCGGTACGATCTTAAACGGCATGTTATTCCGCTATCCGGAAACCGCACACGTTCCACGGGCGGGTATTGTGCACCGTCTGGATAAAGACACCAGCGGACTGATGGTCGTCGCGCGCAGCGAAGCCGCACAACTGGCGTTGGTCAGGCAGCTTCAAGCGCGCTCCGTTTCGCGGCGTTATGTTGCGTTGCTTCGTGGCGTGTTGGACGGCGACGGAACGATAGACGCGGCGATCGGCAGGCATCCGAGAGATCGCATCAAGATGGCAGTTGTAAACAACGCCGACTATGGCAAACCCGCAATTACCCACTACACAGTGCTTGAGCAATTTCGCTACCATACGTTGGTGGAGTGTCGCCTAGAAACCGGTCGCACCCACCAGATACGTGTCCACATGGCGTCGCTTGGCTTTCCGCTGGAAGGCGACGCCGTTTACGGAAAGGGTGCCAGGGGGCTGGCCCCGTCACTTCAGGACGCGGCGACCGCATTTGGCAGGCAAGCTCTCCACGCTCGTGCACTCGCTTTTGAGCATCCATCGACTCATAAAGTGGTTTCCTTCGAGGCGGCAATTGCCGAAGACATGCAGATTCTGATTAAGGCCGTCTCAGCAGCATGATGCTCGACCAGCGTGACTGTATCGTTCCAGATTGGCCTGCGCCGCCCGGGGTCCGCAGCTTGATTACAACCCGCGCGGGTGGCATCAGCCAAGGATGTCTCGCGAGCTTGAACCTCGGTAAAAGTGTTGGTGATGATCCGATCGCCGTGGAAGAAAACCGCCGACGTGTGGTGAATCTGATCGGTGCCACACCACGCTGGATGAGCCAGGTACACGGAATTGAAGTCGCAAATCTGGACAAAATCAGGCCGGACGCGGCAATCTCTGCAGACGCGGCTGTAAGCCGGTGCCGTCGTTCCGTTTGTACTGTCATGATGGCTGACTGTCTGACCGTACTGTTCTGTGACCGCGCCGGAACAACCGTCGCAGCGGCCCACGCCGGCTGGCGGGGACTAGCGGATGGGGTGTTGGAAGCAACAATTGCAGCGATGACGCTGCCGCCGGAAAACTTGTTGGCCTATATGGGACCGGCGATCGGTCCCGGCGCATTTGAAGTGGGTAGTGAAGTTCGTGATCGATTCCTGTCGGTTGCACTTGCAACAGAGCAGTTGGCGGTGTCGGCGGCATTTGTTCCGCAAAACTGCGAGGGGTGGGAAGCAAATGAAGACGCTGCTGGCATCAAGTGGCAAACGAATATTTACCAACTAGCTGAAACACGTATGCTGCGTGCTGGCATCGCATCTTCCGCGATCCATGGCGGCGGGCTCTGCACGTATACAGACAGCAACCGGTTTTTCTCGCACCGACGCGGCACCCACCAAGGGCAATCGTCGGGTCGAATGGCCGCCATGATATGGCGCGAATAAGACGATAGACAGATTCGTAGACGAGACACGCAGCGTTCGAGCCTCTGGGTTAGCAAATGTCGCAGGCGTGATAGAATTTTGCAATTAAGTTGCAAAAACATCTTTCCACCGCCACCTGCACCGCGATAAACCTGCGCAGGGGTACAGACCGAGTTCCTCATGACACTGACCTACATCATTGCTGCAGCACTTCTGGGTGGATTGTTATCCGTCTTGATGGCAGCCCTTCTTGCCTGGCGTCTGCAACCAAAGTTAATCCCGGTGTTTGTCAGTTTCGCCGTCGGCGCGTTGCTAGGTGTGGTATTCCTCGATCTGATCCCGCATGTATTTGAGTCTTCAAAGAGCAGCGAGACATCCGCCGGTTGGATACTTGCGGGCATCTTGGGGTTCTTTGTGATGGAGAAACTGGTTCTATGGCGACATAGCCACGACCACGGCACCTCCATCGATCTTTCAACGCCGCATGCTCACCCAAGTGGACAGTCAGCCGCACGTGGACATGGACATCAACACAGCAGCCATGAGCAGGGAGGGCGCGCGTCGGCATGGATGGTGATCGTCGGCGACGGTTTCCATAACTTCACGGACGGGCTTGCCATCGCTGCCGCGTTTGTGGCGGATGTAAGGCTCGGCATCCTTACCTCAATTGCCATCATTGCGCACGAACTTCCGCAGGAGCTGGGCAATTTTCTGGTGTTGATGCACTCCGGCTTTAGCAAGCGACGTGCGCTGGTGTGGAACTTGATTTCTAGTCTCGCCACGTTGGTAGGCGCGGTACTCGCGTTTTTCCTGCTTCAGGCATTGGAAAGCTACTCATACATTTTCTTGTGCCTGGCCGCTTCCAGCATGATCTATGTCGCGATTGCTGACCTTATTCCTGGGCTGCACCGCAAAACGTCAATGCGTGATTCAATCGCGCAGTTTTCCTTGATCGGGTTGGGCATTCTCTCTATTTGGTCCGTCCACGTGCTCGTGGGGCATAGTCACTGATAATTGCTCCATCTGCGCCGGTGCGCTTCGTCGCCCACGGACTCGGCGGCCGACCAGCCACAACAAGAGCGCGCAAGGCCCAACGCCGAAAAAGACGAATGTCAGCACCCCACCTGCGACGCTGCTCGCCGTGATGGACATCATCAAGATCACCCAAAGCCAAGCAATTATGAAGATATGCATTTTGTGGCGGTGATCATGTTTGAGAGCGCACAAAATGTCAGAATGGTATTCGTTATCCTGTTAATCAAAGACTGCCTCATGTCCAATACATACGTTACCGATTTTCAGAAACTTATCAGCGAAATGCAACAGGCCGGTCAAAATTGGCTCCACTCGCTAAGTGGGGTGCCGATTCCGGCAAATACCGCCGAACTACAAACCGCCTGGCTTAAGGCAGTTGAGGCGATGGGTGCATTGACATCTTCGTCGGGTAGCACTGCGGCGTTAGGTGCCATGCAAGCGCATTGGAAAGCCGAACAGCAAAAGCTGATGGCACAGTTTTCTCACGCATCTGGCCAAAGCGCACACGACAAACGATTCCAAAGTGCGGATTGGCAGACGGCGGCGCATTACCGACTGTTGGCAGATGCTTATCTGGCAACTTCACAATCACTACTTAAGAGCCTTGACGCGGTTGATATGCAGGCAGCCCAAAAAAAACGGGCTCGATTTTTTCTTAAGCAGTACTTGGATGCGATCGCCCCGTCAAATTTCCTTGCAACAAATCCGGAAGCTCTTAGGTTGGCCATCGATACAAAGGGCAAATCACTTTGCCAAGGCGCAGAAAATTTTGGTGGCGATCTGGCCAAGGGATATGTGTCAATTACAGATGAAACCGCCTTCGAAGTGGGCAAGGATATCGCCGTATCGCCCGGCAAAGTTGTGTTCGAAAATGACTTGTTTCAACTCATTCAGTACCAACCAAGCACAAGCCAAGTTTACTTGCGACCGATGCTGTTTGTCCCGCCTTGTATCAACAAGTTTTATATCCTCGATCTCACCCCAGAGAATTCGCTGATCCGTTACCTTGTCAGCGAAGGACACACCGTGTTTGTCATGTCATGGCGTAACGTCGACTCCTCCATGGGAAAGCTTACGTGGGACGATTACATTGCTTACGGCGTTGTAAAGGCCGTCGACGTGGTGCGTTTAGTGACTAACGTTGAAAAAATAAACACCCTCGGGTTCTGTGTCGGCGGAACGTTGTTGGCTTGTGCGCTTTCGGTACTGCGGCGAATGGGGCACGACGTCGTCGAAAGCGCGACCTTCTTGACCACCTTTGTTGATTTCACCGATGTCGGTGATATCGGTGCCTATATCGACGAGGCTTTTGTGGTGGCCCGCGAAAGGGAGGTCGGCCAGGGCGGCGTGGTGAGAGGCTCCGATCTGGCGTTTGCATTTTCCTCACTCAGGGCGAACGACTTGATCTGGAGCTACGTCATCAGCAACTATTTGAAGGGGAGTAAACCACCAGCATTTGATTTGCTGTACTGGAACGCTGACAGCACCAATTTGCCTGGCCCTTGGTACTGTTGGTACATCCGCAATACTTATCTGGAAAACAACCTTGTCAAGCCCGATCACGTCAAGGTGTGCAGTGTGCCGGTTGATATGTCATACATCGACATGCCGTCATTTGTCTTCGCCACTAGGGAGGACCACATCGTCCCCTGGCATTCCGCCTATGCAAGCGCGGCGAGTTTTGGTGGAGCTGTAGAGTTTACGCTTGGTGCGTCGGGTCATATTGCCGGTGTTGTTAACCCGGCATCGAAAAACAAGCGTAGTTTTTGGCAACACAGGTCTTCGTCGACCGCACTGGAGGCCTCTGCGGATCAATGGTTAGAGAATGCAGAAGAAGTCCCCGGCAGTTGGTGGCTGAAGTGGGTTGCATGGTTAGCCCCCCATGGCGGAAGAAAAATTCCTGCGCGAAATCTGCTTGGTAGTCACCAATTCCCACCTATTGAAGACGCGCCAGGCCGCTATGTGCGGGCAAAAATGGACGACAAACATTAAGGATTGGCGTTGCTGCGCTGCGGTGCTACCGTTGCGCAAAAAAAAGTAAACTCGGAAGCGTTAGTCTGTTAAAGCAAGCTGTTTGGCGGCCAAAGAAACATTAGCGAGGAGAGAGTGCAATGGCAGCAACACAACGTACCGCGATTGTGACAGGTGGCATGGGTGGTCTCGGCGAGGCAATTTGTATGAAGTTGGCGCGAATGGGTATCAAGGTCATTGTGACCTATTCACCGAGTAACGCCAAGGCAGTCGAATGGCTTAAGGAAATGGCGGCTCGTGATTATCATTTCCATGTCTATCCGGTGGATGTGGCGAGTTTTGAGTCTTGCGCCAGCGCAATAGCGAAGATCCAAGTCGATGTAGGGCCGATAGACATCCTCATCAATAACGCCGGCATCACCCGCGACATGACCTTCAAGAAAATGACCAAGGTCGACTGGGACGCCGTGATCGGCACTAACCTAGACAGCGTCTTCAACATGACTAAACCCATTGTCGACGGCATGGTGGAGCGTGGCTGGGGAAGGGTGATAAATGTTTCTTCTGTGAACGGTCAGAAGGGGGCGTTCGGACAGACTAATTACTCAGCCGCGAAAGCCGGGATGCACGGCTTCACCAAGGCGCTGGCCCTTGAGGTTGCCAAAAAAGGGGTAACAGTTAACACCATTTCGCCCGGCTACATTGGCACCAAAATGGTCATGGCGATTCCCGAAGACGTGCTGAACTCGAAGATTATTCCGCAAATTCCCGTTGGTCGCCTTGGAAAACCGGAAGAGGTGGCTGGTCTTTGCGCCTACCTCGCTTCAGACGAAGCGGCGTTTATCACTGGTGCCAATATTGCGATCAACGGCGGGCAGCACATGCAATAGATGATGGCCGAAGGCGGCATATGCTAGCCACCTCATGCTATTGGTACAGGTGGACGCCGCCGTTTACAGATAGGTTTGTGCCGGTCACGTAACTCGCCTCATTGCTGGCAAGGTAGGCGACAGCGTTGGCAATATCATCCGGTAGCCCCATACGTTCTGTGGGGATAGCGGCGATAACGGCAGCGCGAGCAGCGTCGGGCATGGCTTGGGTCATCGGTGTATCAATAAAGCCAGGCGAAATCGCGTTAACCGTTACCCCTTTTTTGGCAACCTCAAGCGCCAATGACTTGGTAAAGCCAAGGACGCCAGCCTTTGACGCTGCATAGTTGGTTTGGCCGAAAGCACCCTTGACGCCATTGACGCTGGAGATATTGATGATGCGCCCCCATTTCTGCACCACCATGCCCTCTATGACCTGTTTGGTCACGTTAAATACACTATCAAGGTTGGTGGACATCACAGCGCGCCATTGCTCCAATGACATGTTGCGAAAGCTTGCGTCACGCGTGATTCCTGCACAATTGATCAGGATATCGATTGGACCATAACGGTCAACAGCCTGCGTTACCATTTCCTCTGCGGCTTTATAGTCACTCACGTCACCACCGATCACCGCAAACTGATCATCGCTGAGGCCAGCGGCTCTCATCGCTTCGGTAAAGGGGATCTCCGAGCCCGGTACAATGTAGTTGGCGATGACAAAGATGTTGTCTTTTGCCAGACGTCTGGAGATGCCGGCACCGATACCACCGACGCCGCCGGTTACTAAGGCGATTCTACGTTTCATGCTATGTCTGAGAAGTTAAGGCGATGATTCCTGCGATCCTAAACGTGAAAACGACAGTCTGGACTGGTGGACCTTTAACAACCTGCGTGCAAACAGTATTCAAGGGCGCGGCACACAATGAATGCCAATCACACCTGACGCAAAAAACCCCAAGGGTTTTGGCCCTTGGGGCAAGTCCTTAACGTAGGTTAAGGAGGAGGAGCCATCTTTCAAACGCAGTTCTGCCGTTGCCGCCGTCAATTTAGATTACTTGCGCTTGGCTGACGAAGGCTTAACAGTTTTTTCCGCCGTTTCCGTCGCCGTTTTGAAAGCGGTGTCAGCCAATGCCGAAGCTTGTTTTGCCGCTTTTGTGAAGCTGTCAGTCGCGGCAGTGGTGGCAGCTAGACCTGTCTTCATCGCGGTAACAAATACATCCGAACCAGCGGGAGCGGCTTTAGAGACCTTATCCAAAGTGTCCACCATTGATTGTTGAAAAACGCTCACACGCTCTTCAACGAGGGACGTATACTGCGCTTGGGCGCTGGAAGCGATTTCGTAGAAATTCTTCGAGTAGCCCATCACCAACTCCATGCCGGTTTCCGCTGCCTTGGTGGACAAGCTGTTTAACTCCTGCGCATCCTTCACGCTCGCAACGGCTTTGGCATTCTTGCTGGAGGCATCGAAGCCGGCTTTAGTTGCTTCAAAATTCAAGCCAAGAAAGCGCTCCGCACTGCCGACACCGACGGCGGCAAATTTCATTGCAGCATCGACATTGCTCTTGGAAAAATCGCTAAATTGCTCAGCAACGGTGTTGAGGGTAGTCATAGATACATTCTCCTGTGAAATGTCAAAAGGTCTTGCCAAACTCGGTTTGGCAAGGCAGGCAGTCAGTCAGTCAGAACTAATCAACGATTCAAGCTACAACCCAATATGCTGCGCTGCACAAAGAGATGATAAGGGGGGAATATCTCAAAGTCAAGCAATTATATTGCGCCGCATCATTTCTCATTAACTAGTCGGCTAAACGCCAAAAGTGCTACACTATTTGGTCAGTATTGTGCTTCGCAATACCCGACTTAAGCCGTTCAGAAGTCGCATTGCCAATGTTTTGTGGTGTACCGCAACATGACAAACTAGCACCCAAGAAGCGCAACCTTAGGAGAGGCACATGGCCCGCGTCGTCAAAAAATATCCCAATCGGCGTTTGTACGACACGGAAACCAGCGCCTACATCACGCTTGCCGAAGTAAAGCAATTTGTTCTGGCGTATGAACACTTTCAAGTACAGGATGCGCGGAGCGGGGAAGACATCACGCGCAGCATCCTATTGCAGATCATTCTGGAGGAAGAATCGGGAGGCATCCCGATGTTCTCCACCGATATGTTGTAGAACATCATTCGCTATTATGGGCATTCAATGCAAGGATTGATGGGAAGCTATTTGGAGAGGTCCATCGGCGCATTCCATGAAGCGCAGAAAAAATTTCAGGAACAGTCGTCTACCATCTATGGCAGCGTGCCCAATTTTCGGCCCGACACTTGGACGCAACTCATTCAGGGTGCATCAACCGCAAACCCGATGGGCGAGTTCCTCGAAAAGAGTGCGTCGAGCGTGATTGGAATGCAGGAAGAACTCCGCAAACAAGCGATGCAAATGTTTTCCTCCTTCCCATACACCGCTCCTGCCAGTTCGCAGCCGTCTTCTGCGGCCCAGCCCGAAACTGAACAGGCCCCATCGCCCCGAGGAAAAACTCGGCGGACGAAGTAATGTCGATTTTGCGTCCGATCAAAATTCGCGCGTTGGCGAAGGAAAAAATTCGCCCTCCGCGAGTGGGGTTCGTTTCACTCGGTTGCCCAAAGGCGCTGGTAGATAGCGAACAAATCCTCACTCAACTACGCGCGGAAGGTTACGATATTGCGCCGAATTACCAAGGCGCTGACTTGGTAGTGGTGAATACTTGTGGTTTCATCGATTCTGCCGTTCAGGAATCGCTTGATGCAATTGGTGAAGCCCTCAACGAGAGTGGCAAAGTCATCGTTACGGGTTGTTTGGGCGCTAAGTCTTTGGCGGATGGACAAAACCTCGTTCAGCAGGTGCATCCGAAAGTATTGGCGGTGACTGGCCCGCACGCTAAGGACGAGGTCATGGGGCATATCCATGCACATCTTCCGCAGCCGCACGATCCGTTTGTCGATCTTGTCCCGCCGAGTGGGATAAAACTTACGCCGAAGCACTACGCATATATGAAAATCTCTGAAGGCTGCAACCATCGTTGCACCTTCTGCATCATCCCATCCATGCGCGGTGACTTGGTGTCGCGACCGATTGGTAGCGTACTACAGGAAGCCGAGAACTTGGTGAAATCAGGCGTCAGGGAACTGCTTGTCGTTTCTCAGGATACCAGCGCATACGGCGTTGATGTGAAATACCGCACGGGATTTTGGAATGGTCGTCCTGTGAAGACCCGTCTGACTGAACTTTGCGAGGCGCTTGGCACGATGGGTGTTTGGGTGCGTCTCCATTACGTTTACCCTTATCCCCATGTTGATGAACTGATCCCGCTAATGGCTGAAGGTAAAATACTGCCTTATTTGGACATTCCGTTTCAGCACGCGAACTCGCGAATTTTGAAGGCAATGAAGCGCCCCGCTGCGACGGAGAAAACACTGGAAAGAATCCGGGCGTGGAGGAAAATCTGCCCCGACATTACGATCCGATCAACATTCATCGCGGGCTTTCCTGGCGAAACCGAGGCCGAATTTGAGGAGCTACTTGCGTTTCTGGAGGAGGCCAAGCTTGACCGGGTAGGGTGCTTTGCATATTCACCCGTGGAAGGTGCCGCAGCCAACCAGCTACCGGGCCACGTTCCAGCAGAGGTTCAACAGGACCGTGTGGCCCGCTTGATGCAAGCCCAAGCGCGAATTAGTCAAGTGAAACTGGCGGCACGAGTTGGTGCAGTTGAGGAGGTGTTGATTGATACGGTTTCAAACGGCGCTGCTGTCGGTCGCACAAAACGTGACGCCCCCGAAGTCGATGGGCAGGTATACATCGAGGGTAAGCACCGTTTTGCGCCTGGAGAAGTGGCGCGTGTGAAAATCATTCGTGCATTGCAGCACGATTTTGTAGGCGAATTTGTGTAGAGCGCATCTTCAACGATTTTGCGCAGCCACGAGCGTAGTTTATTATTTAATAAACAATGTTTTACAATTCGTTTTTAATGTAAAACATTAATATGCGTTCATTGAGTTTTGTCGTTCTTGGTGTCGCCGTGTTGGTGGTTTCAACGGCTGCACTACTTGTTCGAGTGGCGCAGGCTGAACAGGTTTCCTCTATTTCAATTGCCTTCTGGCGACTTGCCATCGCAAGTTTTGCTCTCGTAATCTATGTGGCGTGCAAACCTGAATACCGTGTGGACCTAGTCAAGCTCGGACGCGGCCAGCTTGGCCTGATGGTTATGTCTGGCTTGTTCTTGGCAACCCATTTCGCGACTTGGATCGGCTCGCTAGCCTTTACTAGCGTGGCGAGTAGCACCGCCCTAGTATCGACCAATCCGGTCTGGCTGGCGCTTTTCTCTTGGCTTGTTCTAAAAGACCGGCCCGACCGCTGGATCTGGGTCGGCGTCGCAGCTTCACTAGTGGGTAGTGCCCTCATTTTCTTGGCGGATTCCTCGGCCCTGCTGTTGCCCTCTGCCAATACCACCCTCGGTAATGGTCTGGCACTCGCAGGTTCCGTCACGGTGTGTGGCTATCTACTCATAGGACGGTCACTCGCCCATACCGTACCGATCACGCTGTACGTCACAATTGTTTTCTCCTCGGCCGCAGTAACCTTGTTTGTGATCGCAGTATCGTCTGGTGCCCCCCTGTTCGGGTTTAGCGCAACGGCGTGGCTCTGTCTGCTGGCGTTAGCATTTGGCCCACAGTTGATTGGACATGGCGGACTCAGTTGGTCACTCCGGCACTTGGCACCGACGATGGTCGCGGTGGTGATTCTTGGAGAACCGGTGTGCTCGGCGCTGCTAGCCTGGTGGTTGCTCGGCGAACAATTCGGCCGGCTGCAAGCGTCGGGGTTTTTGCTAATCTTGACCGGGATATTTGTGGCGGCGAAATCAGCGGCTGGTAGATGAAAATCGGGAGAGGGCGAGTGCCCATCAAAACAGCCTACTGCGTATAATTCTGCAGCGCTAAGCTAAACAAAAAAATTCACGAACGCTGATTTCTGATGATGAGAGGACGTGTTTACGATACGTAACCCCAGAATGCAAATTGCTCTAGATGCCATCGATTGTTGAGATTATTGTCGCGTTGCCCGAAAACTGGGAATCCGCTCGTCGCGTGATCGACGGAGTGCTTGGCGCAAAAAACAAAGCGGCGGCACATGTCACGCTCCTGCGCGGTGAGAACTGCGACAAACAGCTGACGGTTTATTTGCGTGACCTTGAGCAGAACGGCGGCTTGAGCGTTTTGGAGTACGGTGACAGCCTCGGACTTGCGGCCGCGATAAACGGAGTGGTTCACACACATCCTACTGGCGACGTCATTTTTCTCGACTGCGGAGCGATCGTATCCGACGGATGGCTTGATGTTATTGGCTCTTGCAAAGATCGATTCGAGCGCATTGCAACCATCAGTTGCTCGTCAAACTCGGCCGGGATAGCTGGATATCCGCGGCCATGGACACTGAATCCCCATTTGCCTGCAAGTGAGTTAGATCGATTGCCAAGTTTCTTTTCCAAAGCCAACGGTGAAACGTTTTTGGAGTTCAGTAAACCACACACAACCTGCGTTTTTCTTCCTCGTGAGTCAATTCGTATTGTTGGCGGATTCAGCGAAAGTATTCGTCAGGAATGGCCGACAATGCTCGCTGAATGGGCCGAAAGAGCCTCGCGGCAAGGGCTTAAGCACTTTCTATGTGCTGGTCTGTTCGTTCGAGCCGATGTTGTTGGTGGTTGCGGCGATGCAATCTCCGACATAAATGCGCCGCCCGACATACAACAAGAAGACCCGGTCCGCCCGGTTCGACGGCTAGTCGATTGGGAAAGGCTGTGCCGCTCCCGAAAACCTAGAGTACTTCTAATCACCCATCGCCAGGGCGGGGGAGTTGAACGACACGTCGCGGACCTCTCGACAACTCTAGAAGAGTTCGCAGAACCAATCATATTACGACCTGCTGGCGATGGCGCAGTCTCAATCCAGTGGTCGCGCGCGGGCGAGGACTGGCAGTGTTGGTTTGACGGTAGCGACGACTGGCATCAGCTGCGCTATTGCCTCAACCGCCTGAATCTCCGCCGCATACACCTCCATCATGTTGACGGACTGCCGTCCGACATTTGGAATCTTGCAAGTTCACTAAAGGTACCGCTGGATATCACGCTACACGACCATTGGCCCATTACCTCCAAATATCATCTTCGACCTCAGACGCTGGAGCAGTGTGGTTGTTCGGAGCCAGACTGGCAGAAGCGGACGCGCGCGTTGTTAGCGAGCGCTGCGCGTATTTTTGCACCCTCAAAATATCTGGCGGACGCAATTCGCACCGTTCACCCGGACACGAGGATCACGATTTGGCCGCACGGTGTACCTGAGGCTGGGGCCGTTGGTATTGCGCCGATGCGACTAAAAGTCGCACTGCTGGGCCGGATTTCTGAAGAAAAGGGATTGAGTGTTTTGCTGCGGTGCGCACAGTATGCGCAGCGCGAAAACCTAGCGATTCACTTCAGAATCATTGGACCACCCGCCTACCCCATCCCAACCTATCCAAAGTTACCGCTAGACGCGACCGGCTCATACGACGACACCAATCTTGCCGAGCTGATTGCAATTGAACGCCCCGATGTGATTTTGTTTCCTTCCCAGGTTCCCGAAAGCTTTTCGTATACGCTCACGGCAGCGATGTCGAGCGGCCTCCCGATTGTTGCCTCTAATCTAGGGGCGCTGAGTGAACGGCTCAATGGCTATCCCAAGGCAACATTACTGAGATATGACGCAAACCCAAGCGACTGGTGCCTTGCATGCTTAAAATTCTCCCCGGCTAAGCTGGCTAAGCCGAATCGTCCTAAAGCGCCGGCTCAAGACTCTCTGCTCGCAGATTACTTGCAAGCGTTTTCGAGCGAGCCCCCCGTTGCCGACGACGCACCTAGCTTTGCCGCCTCTGCCCCGTCGCTCGCCCACTATTTCCCTCCAAAGGCCGCCTCGACTTCCGACGAACTTTCGTTGACCGAGCTTTATCAGTTTGGGGTTGCAGCTGGCCACGCTGAGGCGAAGCAAGAGCTGATTAGACGCCTCGGCGAGGTGGATCAAAGATGGGCCATGCTCAAGTCCGAATTGCAGGCAAACGAAGATCGGCGACGTCAGATTGAGGCCTCACTCGCGGAGAACCTCTCGTTAGCAGAACGAGACAGGACGCTGATTCAGGAGCTAGGTACAAAACGGGAAACCCTAGACACAGAATTGCGAGAGCTTAATCGCCAATTACTATCGACGCGCTCTGATCATTTCGCTGCAAATCAGGAGCTGAATTCCAAGATCCATCAGCTGGAGATCAGAAACCATCAGTTCAGGGAGGCTGAGTCTTCGCTCGTCGCGGCACGCGAGGCGTTTGCCGCCAAGGCGGAGGAGGTTGAAGTCCGTAACAAGCAGTTCTCGGAGCTTGAAGCCTCGCTTGTTGCGGCACGCGAGGCGTTTGCCGCCAAGGTGGACGAGCTAGCCCTGAGCGAGGAACACCGCTTAACACTACACGATGAATATAATCGACTTGAATCAAGTTTTTATGCGCTTCAGCTCGTAGCCGACGAACTGAAAGCTTCCTATATAGAATTGGACGAGGACAATCGCGAATTGAAGACACTTTTGGGCGAGGCAGAGGGCAGCATTAAGGATCTTTCTATTTCTAACCGAGAATTGGCGCTAACGATTTCCGCTATCCAACATAGGCTCGATGAGACAGAGAAGTTACGGGTTGCATTGGATGTAGCAAATACCGAACTAACTGGTCTGAACAGCGCAAAGAGTGCAGAAATTGACTTTCTTGAAAAGGGCGTCCTTCAGCTGCGAAATGTATTGAATGTTGAAACGACTCGAAAAGATGAGCTCACTCTCGAGGTCGCAAAGCTTAATACGCACATTAAGCGACTTGATTCTGAGCTTTTGGAGCAGCAACAACAATTTAATCACGTGCTTCAGCTGACTCGCGAAACGCTAGAAAACGAACGTGATTCCGCAAGAGTGGCATTTGCTGAAATATCCGGCTCCAAGTTTTGGCGTATTACCTCGCCTCTCAGACTCGCCGCACACGCAGTCAAGTCACTTCTGATCCGCACCAACAACGTGACAAACCACTCAAAAGGGCTACCTCGCAAAGTTTCTATTGCGACACAAATTCTTCGTGAAGAGGGTCCGGTTGCTCTCGGGAAAAGAGTTCAGGAAACCCTAAATAGAAGGGGTTTTGAGCCAGACGCAAACGACCAGCGTGAGTATGAACAAGCTACACGATTTGAAACGCTTACCGTTCCACAATCTGCTCACCCTAAAGTTTCGATTGTAATTCCCGTTTACGGACAGCATTTGATGACCTTCACTTGCCTGCGAAGTATTGCGGCAACATGCGCTGACGAAGACATTGAGGTCATCGTCATTGACGATTGTTCACCCGAACCCGCCGCCGATGCTTTAACGATGGTCTCGGGGGTAAAACACATACGGAACAGCGAGAACTTAGGGTTTCTAAGGAATTGCAACAAGGCTGCTGCTCTCGCGACAGGCCAGTATGTGCTGCTGCTCAATAATGATGTCATCGTGACACAAGGATGGCTGCAGGCATTAGTTGGAACTTTTACACAACGTGAAAACGTGGGCATGGTTGGTGCGAAGCTTATCTACCCCGACGGACGCCTGCAAGAGGCAGGCGGCATAGTTTGGAGAGACGGTTCGGCATGGAATTGGGGTAGGGATCAGGATGCTTCCAGACCCGAGTTCAACTATCTGCGAGAGGTTGATTATTGTTCCGGCGCGGTGTTACTGCTAGAACGCACATTTTGGAATGCGCTTGGCGGATTTGACGAACGTTATGCCCCAGCCTACTACGAAGATACCGATATCGCATTCCGGGTGCGCGAAGCCGGTAAGCGCGTGTTCTATCAGCCGAACGCAGTTGTTGTTCACTTTGAAGGGAAGAGTTCTGGTACCGACTTGACACAAGGCATCAAGCGCTATCAAGTCATCAACCAAGAAACGTTTGTCAATCGATGGGCGACCACGCTCGGAAAACACCGCATCAACGGCCAGCTGCCTCGTCTAGAAAGAGATCGATACGTGGCAAAGCGCGTTCTGGTTGTTGATGCTTGTATGCTCACACCCGACCAAGACTCCGGTAGCCTGAGGATGTTTGAGATGCTTGGTGTCCTCGCAAAGATGAATCTAAAGGTAACTTTTTTCGCCGACAATCTTGAATTTAGAGAGCCATATGTCAGCCAAATTCAAGCGCTTGGGGTAGAGGTTATTTATCATCCAGTCGAGTCATACGTGACACCACTGTTGGAACGTATTGCTCAAGAATATGACGTCATCATGTTGTCGAGAGCCACCGTTGCAGTGAAACATATTGATACGGTTAAGCGCGCTGCGCCAGAGGCAAAGGTGATTTTTGACACCGTCGATTTGCACTTTCTCCGGCAGGAACGAGAAGCGGAATTGGCGGATAGCGCGTTGCAGCGTGCTGCAGCTGCCAGTATGAAAGCGCAAGAGCTTAGTATCATGGCGAAGAGCGATCTCACAGTCGTGGTTAGCCCGGTAGAACAAAAACTTCTGGCCGAGATTGCCCCTGACATCCGCGTCAGCATTGTCTCCAACATCCACGTCACGATGCCCGGCGAGAGATGGTTCGATCAACGTAGTGGCGCGATATTCATCGGCGGATTCCGTCATCCCCCTAACCTCGACGCCATCACTTGGTATGTCGAAAACGTTGTTCCAATCTTGCGACGAAGGAACAGTGGCATTGTGACGACCGTTATTGGAAGTAACGCCCCGCCGCGTCTGCAAGAATTTGCCGCAGAGGACTTTGTCATTGCTGGCTTCGTCCAAGACGTCACACCTTTTTACGACAACGCGAAGTTATCGTTTTCGCCGCTACGTTACGGCGCAGGCGTTAAGGGCAAAGTGAACATCGCCATGCAGTATGGCGTACCAGTTGTTGCGACATCTCCATCCGTTGAGGGAATGTATCTTCGGCACGAACAAGATGTTCTGACGGCCGACACAGCAGAAGCTTTTGCCGACGCCATGATTCGCCTGAATACTGATCGGGACTTGTGGGAGACGTTACGCGCCAATGGGCTGACAAACATTGAGACGCACTTTTCGCGGACGTCTGCAAGACAAGCCCTCAAGGACATTGTCGGCCTTGCCTCCTAAGTTAAGCGTTTTTACCGTAGATTCGGCTGAGACGATTACTGTTTTAGACAGCAGCTAAGTCCGACCGATGATGGCGGCGGTGGAGATCAATTCTTCTAAGAGCGCAATAGAGACATCTCCGGATACGGAATAGGGATCAAGCACCGGTCGAGAAGAGTACTTTAAGAGGACGGATGGATTGATTTTGTCGATATTGACTTGGCCCATGGTCCAGCCATAGAAACGTCGTTCAGTAATTTCTTCATATTTCAAAATGACTACGTCTTTATGTCGTGGATCGCGCGTAATGTAGCCGTAGAGTTCGTTGACTTCCATACGCCCGCCTTCGAGCACCTGCATGAAGATATCGCCACCGTAACAGAGAATCACAGTGATGCCACGCTCCGGATTGTGCGCCCGAGATTGCAGCATGATGGACTCGATCGCCGCAGCATGATTATCATCGGCGGCGCGACTCGCATACAGCAGTCTGACTAACATAACGCTTTCACTTTCGGTTTGCCAGCAGGGACAAAAACTCCCGCCTAAGGTTCGGATCTTTGAGGAAGACGCCGCGCATCACACTATTGATCATCTTCGCATCGGTATCTTTCACGCCGCGCCAGTGCATGCAAAAATGATCAGCCTCCATGACGATGGCTAGTCCATCCGGCTGTAGTTTTTCTTGGAGTAATGCCGCAACCTGAGAGACTGCTTCCTCTTGGATCTGTGGCCGGCTCATCACCCAATCGATTAATCGGGTGTATTTGGACAGACCAATAAGATTGGAGTGTTCGTTGGGCATCACGCCGACCCAAACCTTACCGATGATCGGGCACAAATGGTGGGAACACGCACTACGCACCAGAATTGGCCCGACGATCATTAGCTCGTTTAGGTGGGATACGTTGGGAAACTCAGTGGTCGATGGTTGCGCGACGTAGCGTCCATGGAAGACTTCGCGTACAAACATTTTTGCGACGCGGCGCGCGGTTTCCTGAGTATTGTGGTCGCTTTGCGTATCGATTACCAAGCTCTCCAACACGCCTTGCAATTTTTGTTCAACTTCGGCTTGTAGTTGATCGAGCTCGCCCGGTTCGAGAAAAGCGGAGATATTGTCGTTTGCGTGGAACCGATGGGCCGACCGCGTAAGCCGCTGCCGAATTACGGTTGACAGCGGGATGCCGATGTCAACTTCTGAATTGTTCGATGCGGTGTCCATCCTCGTATGGTAGCACGAGCGAGTAACAAGCGATTAGGGACATAGCACGATCCGCAATGGGTTCCGTAGCGCACGTCATGAAACAACGATGTTTAGGTTAAGTGTCTATCGATTAGCAGGTAATCGGGACGCAAAAAAGGCCCATGCCACTTCCGCAAACTCGATGTCGCGGTTCTGGATGCCGGTGAACGGGTTGGGGCTCACAATCACGGTCTGGCTAGCAACCGTGTGGCCGGCACCATCCAGCCGCCACCACTGCAGCGGGATGGTGCCGGCGTAATCGAAGCGGTTGGCCGGACCGGCATCCGTCTTGCTTCCGTCGAGCACGGTCTGTGAAGGGTTCACGCCGCTCAGGCTGTTGATCTGC
>JBEILF010000039.1:0-18129 GCA_040379385.1 Burkholderiales bacterium
ATGCCAGCATACATCGCGCCCGATTCGTTGCGCCAGTGCGGCGGCCCGTTGCGGCGCCAAGGCCTCGCCCTGCGTCGCCGCCCCCACACCAGCCGCAGATGAATCACCGGCGATCAGTATAGAAAGTGCCGGTAACCCTCTGGCTGCATCGGGCGACCTAGCCACACCGTGCCGCTCGCCGCCCGGTTCAGGCAATTCGAGCGCAACGCGGCGCAGGCGCTTTGCTTGCGCAATGAGCATCGGCGCGAGCACCGGCTTGATGAGTTGAACTACCATAAGAGTAAGTCTGACGCCTTGATGTTTCAGGAAACCACACGTTAGAGCTTAGCAATATTCGCGCCAACGGATGGTGCGGTGGGACACAATGCCCAGTGGCCGGGGACTGCAAGCTTTGCACGCTAGCGGTATGCTTTGTTTTTGACTTCGCGACATCGAAAAGAATTTTAGAATGAGCCCATTCCGTCGATTACCAACGATCTTCACTAATTGTGTCTCGCTGATCACCGCGTACAGCGCCGGCTCACAAACGCCCTCCGCAGACGGTAAGTCGGCGTGGCCGACTGCCAAGGTCATCAAACTGGTAGTGGGTTATCCGCCAGGCGGGGGCATTGATTTCACCGCAAGGACCATTCAGGCTCCGCTGGCCGAAGCACTCAAGCCGCAGGTGGTGGTCGATTACAAACCGCGTGCAAGCGGTATGCTGGCAGCGACGGAACTGAACCGTACCGCCGCCGACGGTTATACCCTACTGGTCGCCAATACCGGCCCGTTCGCCATCGCCCCCTACATGCTCAAGCAGCAGCCGTACGATCCGCTACGCCAGTCCACCTACATCGGCCAGATCAGTCAAGCGAGCTTTGTGGTTGCGGTAAAGAAAGATCACGTTGCCAAAGATTTGAAAGAATTTATCACCTGGGCACGCGCGAATAGCGGCAAGGTCAATTTTGTCTCAGGCAACGGCACATAAACCCACCTTAACGGCGAGTTGATGAATCAGGCAACCGGTCTTGATATGACACACGTGCCGTACAAAGGCAGTGCGCCGGCGTTGCAGGATTTGCTCGGTGGGCAGACGCATCTGCTGATTGACGCCGTGCTACCGCAGGTCAAAGGTGGAACGCTCAGAGCGCTGGCGGTCACCGGCCCGGTGCGAGATCCGCAAATCCCAGATGTGCCGACGGTGCGAGAGCTCGGTCTGTCGGCGATGGAGACAGTCGGATTTTAAGGGCTGGTGGGGCCGCCCGGTATGCCACCAGAAATTATCTCTAAACTTGCCGCCGCGCTAGCGGTAGTACTAAGTCGTGCAGATGTAAAGGCCAAATTCGCTGGTGCCGGTGCAAAAGTGCGCAGTGCCGGCCCCAATGAATTCGCCGCGTTCGTTAAGGCCGATAGCGAACGATGGGCAATACTCATCAAGGAAAGAAAATTGCAGCTGGCCTAGTTGCCACTCAGCTGACGCGTGACCGGCGAAGGGATGCCATCATTTCCCCCTTCGCATGAAGAACGTCACGCCCTGCACCGTGAGCGCCGCGGCAATGGCCAACACAAATGCCTGCGCGATACCTTGCTCAACCAACAGCCAAGCCAGAAAAAAACAGAATGTTGCCAGCGAATAAATGCCGCGCACCAAGCCGCGAAACAAGGCAATCGCATGCGCGCTCCCTGATCGACGATGAACAAAAATTGCAAGAATTGGGGATAACAATGGCGCAAGCGCGGCGATGCCGCTCCACGCCGGGCCTAGCGTTTGCGCCGCACCCGTCACCACCAGTGTGAGGACCACCCCTGCAAACATGCGCGCGAGCAACTCGGTTACAGGCAATGGACTGGGCGCGGTGATCGCCGGTTGTGGTGGATACAACACAGGTGCGATCAGTAGCGACAACAGCGCTACCAATGCAGCGCCGCTAAGGGCAAATGGAATGCTCGACACAACAAGCGCCATCGCAAACCACGCGACCAAACCCGACAGTGTCGCAATGATCCAACCGCGTTTGCCGGTAGACAGACGCGCCGCCCACGCATAGGCCACACCAAATGCGATCACCGTTGATACCGATGCCAGCGTCGAGACCGCCGCGCCTGAAGCGAATGCCGCACCTTGTTCAAGACTCAACAAAAACAGGATCGGCCCCACCACGACCGGCAACCCAGCGAGCCAGCCCGCAAAACTCGGGCCGAAACGTTTTCCGGCGAGCGAAATAATCGCCAGAAAGAACGGGACGAGTGTCAGCTTTAGCAGCAGCATGGGCTGGACAATTTTTGTTCGGGCGCGCGACCCATCCTACGTGTCAAAAACGCCACGCGACGATACGGATCTGCTTCGGGCCTTGCGCCATATCGATGTTCTCCACCCGCTGCACCCACTTCCCTCAACGCTGCGTAAATTTCAGGCAGACTGTCTTCGCGATACACCAATACACTGAACCACGACACCTGCGTGGCACCGCCGCGCCCTACTGGCGGCGAAAACGAAATTGATAAGGTTCGCTAACGGATAGCTTCTCGCCGCGACCCACCAGCCTTAGGCGCATTTGCTCGCTACTCCGCGAGACCGAATCAACACACTTTGCATTGACGATCGTGCCTCGGTGAATTTGCCAGAAGTCATTGGGATCCAACCCTTCGAGCAACTCCTTGATTGATCGCCGAATGTGCAATTCGCCACGCTTAGTGACAACTTTAGTGTACTTCGCGTCTGACTGGAAGTAGATCACATCTTCGACGGGGACGATACGGATCTGTGCGCCAACTGAGGCTTGAATCCAGCGGATGTCTTCTGGACGACGACTCTTTTCGATGAGTCGCAACACTTCGGTCAGTTCAACCGGTGCCGCAGTCAAGCGTTGCCGAAGCCTTGCCACCGTCACAGCAAGGCGATCACGCTCGATAGGTTTCACGACAAAATCAACTGCACCTTCCTCAAAAGCTGTCACAGCATGCTCCTGGTATGCAGTGACAAAAACAACATGGCATCGGCCTGATACCAGCCTTGCCACCTCAAGGCCATTTAATCCCGGCACGTGAATATCCAGAAAGAGGACGTCAGGAAGACGTTCACCAATCATCTTGATCGCGGTGATGCCATCCTCGGCTTCCCGCGACACGTCGAGTTGTGGCCAGAGCTCGGCCAAGTGTTGCCGCAGTGCGGCTCGAAGAAGTGGCTCGTCTTCTACAATCAACGCGGTTGCCGTCACGTTACTCCGCTGGAATTGTCAAAATTGCCTCGACACCTGAAGGCTTTCGATGGTTGAGCGATAACATTGCCCGTTCGCCATACTGTGTGCTGATACGTTCGCGTAAGTTTGCCAGCCCCATGCCGCCCCCCACTTCACTGCCAAAACCTACCCCATCATCAAGCACACGGACCACGAGCTTGCGCTCGGTTCGGGTTACGATGATTTGCAGCGATCCACCTTCTGGTTTTGCATCAATTCCATGCTTCACAGCGTTCTCCACGAGGGTCAATATACCCAGTGGGGGCACGTGGAGTTTATACATATTTTCAGGCACGTCTAGGCTGTACTGGAGGCGCTTACCCATGCGCATTTGCATGATTTCGAGGTAGGACAAGATACGATCAAGCTCGTGTTTGATCGTCGCTTTTCCACCGGCTCTCACATCAGGAATAGTGGTCTTTAGGTATTGAATCAGGCTGCTTAGCATTCGGTCAGCATCGGCGGGAGCCGAACGAACCAGTTGTTGCACATTGGCGAGGGTGTTGTATATGAAGTGCGGTTCAATCTGTGATTGCAGCGCATGGAGCTTAAGCTCAACTAGCTGCCGATCAGACGTGGTGCGGCGATCCGCATCTTCGCGAAGTGCGGTGGTGACCAGCATCAGCGCGCAGAAACCGAAGGTCGCCATGCCAGCAACGCCATAGGTTGTATTCATCGCCTCCCACGGACTACTCGCCGAGAAAGTCCTGATCGCCATGCCAATAACGCCATAGGTTGTATTCATCGCCTCCGACGGATTGCTCGCCGAAAAAATCCCCGTAATGACCCAGGCTCCGATCACCGAGGCAACTACGGACGCCAATAGTGTCATTCGCAAATCGGCTTGCCGCAGGAACAGCAGCAACGCTCTGCTCACCACATCAGCAAGCCAGTGCCCCGCCAGTAGCAGAACAAACCAGCGCAGCCATAGTGACCAACCGCCGACGCCGTAAGCGAGCATGATGGACAGCGCGGCGATCACCCAGGCTGTCCACCGATTGGCAAGCAGGCGACTAATTCGACTTGAATTCAAGATTCTTCGGGCCGCTTGGGACCATCTTAGGGGTAGTTCCCGTCACTGGAGTGGAGTTGGGAACGACATCAATTTTGAACTTGTCGACCCAAACCTGACCGCCGTCTGCCAGCAGCACACCCATTGCAAGGTTTCTTGCAGTTTCAGACACATCCAGCACTACCTCATAGCGCTTCCAGTCAGTCGTCCCCTTTATCGGTCGATCCTGCATATTGTCAAACGCGAGCATGTCACGTTTCTCGCCGTCAACTCGGAGCCAAAGTCCAGCCCAGCCCTTTACGTTTTCGGAGCGAATGGACGCGGACACTCTGACGCGTTTGCCAAGATATTGCTGTGCCGAAAACATCTGCATCATGGTGCCGAAACCTGCTACCGATGCCGTTTTCGATTTGAGATACGCGATATTGCTGCCGTCCGCGTTGGACGATGGCTCGCTCCCCAGCGTGTAGCTTTCCGGTTTGCCACCAGCGATAAACCAACCGGGTACCGTAGTGGTTGCGACGACCGAAACGGAAGCCAGTAAAGTCGCAAACAAAGCAGCGCCGATGATGACTTTGAGGTTCATGAAATTCTCCAAATGAATGTGGAGCACAGACTGTAGCCGTACGAACTAGCGGAGAACAGAGATGCTGCGATGGTTTCCGGCGACGATGCGACGGATTCGGCAAAAAACAATCATTCTGCACACCCACCCCTCGTACATCTTCTAGAATCGCCAGACGACGATTCGGCTCTTCTTTTTGCCTTGCGCCATATTGATGGCCGCTACCCGCCGCGCTGTTTGCCATGGCCCGCCGGTATTTCTTTCATGCAGCTGCTATGAAGCTGGTCGGCTTGCTGTCGGCATTAGCGCCGACAACCGGCTAATCGCTGCTTCACTAAGCGGCGCGGAGCGACGGGTGGTGGTATCAACATGCACGATCACGCTCCTGCTTGTTGCCACACATCGTCCCTGTTGAAAAATCGCCTGCTCCAGCGTGACGGAACTTCTGCCAATCTTGCCCACGCGTGTCCCGATATCCACAACGCCGGGCCAATGCACTTCATCCAAAAAATCAATTTGCAGACTGGCGATAACAAACGAACAACCAGGATCATGTAGCCCAGTTTCCTTGGCGTAAATTACCTCAACACGTCCAGTTTCCAACAGCGTTGCAAAGACGGAGTTATTAACGTGACCCTGTCGATCTGTATCCGCGTAACGCAACTTGTCCTGCGCGTGGATGGGGAAGTCCTTGAGCAAAGGTATCGGGTTGGTCATGCTGATAAGCTGTGCATTAAGAGTCTCGGCGGCAAGTCGGCCAGACTAACCAAGGTGCAGATCCGTCTGATTCGTGCGCTAAACTACGCCTCTGCCAAGCAGGGCCGCCACCAATGCACCGAGCACTAAAGTCATCACCGGGAAAATGCTCAGCATAAAGCCGAGACCCCGCGTTTGAGGTGCATTAACGTAAGCGCGCCAATAGATCACACGGCCGACCAAGTACACCGCGCCAAGGGCTGCGACATAGTTCGCCGGCCAGTATCGGGCGGCGACATACATGGCGGGCAGCAACGCCACAAGCTGTTCCAGCGTATTGATGTGTGCGCGGTAGATGCGCTCAAAAGGCTCTGACCCAGTAATGGCGGGCGCCTTAATGCCGTAGGTTCCGCGCGCGCGACCAACGAGGCCGCCAAATACGAGGTATTGCAGAACAGCAATCATGGCTACGACGTCAACTGTATTCATATCGATTTGAGTGAGTATTTGGAGGAATCACTACTATAAAGAACTGACGGAATCGGGATGGAGTTTTCTTCACGTCTTACACAAGCGCCAACGCCGACGGGTTACGATTGTTTCGTTACTTGTTGATCAAGGGGTCATTGTATCGGCGCCCCTTCATATCGACGTCTTACTGGTAGCCGCTCGCGTTTCATGATGACGCTGTGCGCAGCGACATAAGCACACTCGCCGATATCCGCACCGTATAGTGGTACGGCATTGTATCCGAGCGTTGCGCCGCGCCGAACGTAGACGTAATCAATCTTCAACACGCGGTCCTCAAAGGTATGCGCCTGATATGACGCGCTCACCGTGGCGTCGTCCTCGATATGGATCATGTCTGGATCAACCACTTGTGAAAAACCCGGGCCCAACAAAACGCGCGAGCCGAGGCGCATACCCATTAATCGAAGATACCAATTGAGCAGTAGCGAGCCTTCAAGGCTTGATAACGCCGGTGCCGCATATTGACCCCACGCGACATACAAAAAATCCCAGCGACTCGACCAGCACGACCACAACGCATGCTGTCCTGGCCGGACGCGCCCAAGCAAAACCCACTTCAATACAAGAACAAAAACGCACAGAAAACATGCGGCGGCAAAACTCGCCACAGGCACGGTTACGAGTAAAAAGAACAGGCTGGACGCTTCAATCGAACTCAACACGTGCGCCCAAACCACCAATACCAACAGCGGGATGATCGGTAGCGCAAACCGCAGCAACTCCCAGAAGACGCGATTCATATATCGAATCAATGATGGTTCGTGAGTGAGCTTTCTATCCACAGCAACAATTTCGCGTCGGGGCAATTCGAGTGGCGGCAATCCAAACCACGACGATCCGGGACGCATCAGTTTGTCGTCGGCGACGCTACAAACCCCGAGCAGAATTCCATCCGGCAGGTGCTGCCCGGCCGGTATCACCGCGTGATTACCCAGAAACGTATTCGCACCAATGCGGGTATTGGCAAGTGTCACCGCCCCCCGATGTATGGCGGGGCCACCAAGATAGATACCATCGGCAAAAAACGACTTCGCGCCGATATCAAGATGTTCCGGGATGACATCGATGATGGTGCTAATTTCACAGCCATCGCCCACCTTCATGCCCGCGCCACGCAACCAGTACGGCCAAAAGATCGTACCGCTCAGCCAACGCCCCGCGCTTTCGACCAAATCTGCCTTTAGCCAAACCCGAATATAGGCCGGACTCCAACGATTGATGGTGCCGGTCGGGATCCGGCCCAACAGGCGCATCAGCGTCATCTCGAAGACTAACGTCAGCGGCACACTGACCACGACAATGGCGATGCCGATCACTAGGGTTGACCAACTTACCAACGGCTGATACAGCCACGCCCACATATCGGCGGCACTAAGCCCTTGGCCAACACATACCGCAATTGTCAGGAGCTCCAACGGTAGTAGCAGCGCGAGGGCGACCAACATTCGTGCCGCGCTCATCAGCATGGCGTGTGTGACGGGGGAGGCCACCGGGCCAGTGGGTGTTATCGAGTCAGGGGATTTTCCAATCGGCCGCGCGGGGATGCCGTCCCAACATTCAAAGCTCGGCACATGCGTGTTATTTGAAACTGAGGAAAGTGCAGTAATAAATGCGCCCTCTTCAATGTTGGCTCCCCCTCCCACAGAAGCACGAATGCCAAGTGTCACGCCTGCACCGAGGGTAACAGGCGCGATCACAATGTCACCGTCAACCAACTCCACAAGTTGAAGCGCTGCGCTGTGGTTAAGCGTTACGTCGTCGCCGATATCGAGCAAATCCCATCCGCCGCGGAGTAAGTTCACACCACGGTGGATATGTACTCGTCGGCCGATACGTGCCCCGAGCGCACGCAAAGCGGTGTGCTGAAAGACGGTTCCCTCCAATGTACGCCACGGCACCATACGTACCGTCTGATGAACGATCCAGTGGCGCAGGTAAAAACTTCCCCATACCGGTGTACGAACCGGTCGATAACGGCCAATCAGTAGTCGTTTGGTGAGAACTGCAAACCCTAGTGAAAGGGGTAAATAAAGTAACAACCCGGCTGCCGCGAGTAGCGGCGCAAGCAACAGCGCCGGCACCAGTCCGACAGCGTCGAAAAGCTGCGGCAACAACTCAAAGGTGAGCCAATAGGAGGCGACCGATGCAGTGGCAAAGAGCATCAGTAGCCAGCCAGATTGTGCAACGGTCACCCAGAATGGCCAGCGTGGTTCACGAGCAGTGCGTACGAGTTCTTCGACTGGGTGGGCACTGTCTCCTGCCGGCATACGTTTGGCGAGTTCCGCAATAGTGCGCGCCTCGTAGATGTCGCGAACGGTCACCCATGCAGTGGCCTTATTGGCACGCAGTTGTGTGATGAGTAGCGCCGCACTGAGGGAGTCGCCGCCGAGATCGTGAAAAAAATCGGCGTTAATGGAAACAATATTGCTGAGACGAAGTATGTCGCGAAACGCCTGTTCGATTAACGCCTCCAGCGGATCGCGCGGTGCCACATGCGAGCCGGGCGAATGCGTAACTTGCCCCTCAAGCGGCGGCAACGCGGCACGGTTCAGCTTCCCGCCCACAGTTGTCGGCAATGCGGTCAACAGACCAAAACGGGACGGTACCATGTGTGCCGGCAGGCGCGCCAGCAACTGCGACTTTAACTGGTGAAAATCCGGGGGGCGCGCGCTATCTTCGGCAACGACAAACGCAACTAGCACCTGTACGCTGCCATCGACCTGTACATGACAGGCGGCAGCATGCACACCGGCGCAGTCAGCGAGCACCGCCTCGATCCCGGATAGCTCAATGCGGTGTCCACGCAGCTTGACTTGCGCATCGATACGCCCATCGTAGAAAAATCGGCCGTCAGTTTCTCGGCGGACCAAGTCTCCAGTTCGATAGAGCCGTCCAAACTTCGGGTGCTCGATAAACTTTTGCGCCGTCAAAACTGCATCCTTCCAGTAACCCCGCGCCAGCCCGACCCCGCCTAGGCAGAGTTCACCTTGGTTACCCGCTTCGACGTCGGCGAGGGATTCGTCTAACACCCACGCAGAGATCCCCGGCACTGGTCGCCCGATGCTGATTGACTCGCCGGGAACGACATCACCCCTTACGCTGGTGACAGAACATTCGGTCGGCCCATAACCATTCACCAACCGACGGCCCCTTGCCCATCGGTCTGCGACGTCCCGAGGCAATGCCTCACCACCGACATACAGCAACTTTAGATCGGGGAGGGCAGCGACCGGATCTTCGCATCCGGTGGCACGTAACAATGTCGGCGGTGGACAGAAGACTGTGATGCGTTCACGCTTGAGCCAATCAACCAGGTCTGGGCCAAGACGTGCGGTGGTCTCATCCATCACCACAAGTGTGGCACCCGAAGCGAGCGCCAACCAGGTTTCTTCCACCGAAGAATCGTAGGCTGCCGAAGACCCTTGCGCCACACGGTCGCCAACCCCAAGCGAGAACTCGGTCAGGTCGCTGCCAACCAAATTGGCAATGCCGCGATGTTCGATCAGTACCCCTTTGGGGCGTCCTGTGGTACCCGATGTGTAGATGACATAGGCGAGCGAGCATGGTGCCAACCACGGTGGCCTGTGTAACGTCGGCTCGGATTCGGTTGTCGCACTCAACACATCGTCCACGTTAAAGAGTGGCACCTCGCGCATCGCCGCGCTGGATACTCGCCTAATGCCTCCGGCATCGGTTAGCAAGGCGACCGCCTCGGCATCATGCAGAATTTCGTCAATCCGCTCATCGGCAAAACTCGGATCGATACACGTGTAAGCAGCGCCCACACGCAGTACCGCTAATTGCGCCGTGTAAAGCAACGTCGAGTCTCTTGGCAATAGAATACAGACGACACATTCGCCATCAACGCGGCTTTGCAATTGTGCGGCGAGTACGCCGGACTCGTGCCACAACTCCGCGTAGGTCATTCGCCGTCGTTTCGGGTGACCGACACCGGGTGGAACATCAATTGCGATCGCCTTTGGACTGCGTGCCACCGACCGCTCCAAGTAGCTGTGAAGTAGTCGCGCGCTGCAAGAATCTTCGGCACCGGTGCCGGCGTGAATCGACGGGTCGGTTGTCATATTGTTGCGCAGCCGTGCCTCGCGCCGGCGCGCCCTGATGCCGGTGAAAGGAGAAGATCAGATAGCAACATTGATGACAAACATACCTTTCGCTTGATTGTTTGGAGGCCAGAGCCCATCGCGGGGTGCCAGCAACTCAGCCCTCAAACATGAGTGCAGTGTCGCCTTTTTTTCAATTGAAGAACTGGAACCAACGGTGAAAAACTCTGTCTGTCCTAAGAGGCAAAACCGACTCTCGTAGAGCTTTGTATTGCCCGTATTACGTATCAATTACCATCGGGATACGCTAATTTTAGAGGAACAATGAAAAACGTCATTTGGATTGTGTTTGTCATACTCGCGCTGATTTGGACAGCGCTTGCGTTTGCCGCTTCCGGGCTCGCCGGATGGATGTCGGACGCCATCGCGTCGGGTCGGATGGCACAAGTAACCCGACAGGTTGGGCAGGCCTCCGAAACGGTGACCCGTTCTGTGACGCAGACGCTCACCGATACGTCCGGCAAGGTTACCGAGCACGTTACGACAACAGTAACGCAACCTGTTAGCGAAGCTGCAGCAGGCGTGGCCGCCGCAGCTGTGGCCGCAGCTGCAACTCACGTACCTTCGCCACCCCCTTTGCCGGACTGGGTGAACCAATGGTTATCTCCAGAGCTCGCGCAATCAATCAAACAATGGGCCGCGCAGATTCAGGCAGCGGCGACGGCAAGCGGTATGTATGTTGCAAACGCTGCCAAGACATCGGCGAGTACTGCTCCACAAATTGCGGCACAAGCTGCAGCGCAGGCGTCCACAACAGCGAGTGAGGTGATCGCCCAAGCCGCACAGGCCACGCAGGCAGCACAAGCCACCTTTAATCAAACGGCGGCTTCCTCAGTCAACGCGACAGCCGCAGCCGTCGCCCCTTGGATCGCCAGCGCCGCCAGTTGGCTGGTGGTGATCGTATGGATCATCTGGGGCATTGGCATGTTTGTCGGTTTGGTCGCCACCCTGATTGGACAATGGCTGCTTGGCCGGTTTGTTGGCAAAGCTGCCTAACTCTTGCTCGCTGACTATCGCCACAAGCACTGCAGCGAACGCTGCGCCTAGCGTCGCAGGGCGTGACTTTCACACCGGGCCTCCGGTGCTTCAGCTACCTATTTCTGCTCCGCATCCAGCATCGCCTTAATGCGATCAATGAAGACGTTACGCGGTACCGATAAATCCGTACCCGTCGCACGTGGCCAAGCGCTGTTCATCACAATCACGAGTTTGCGATTACGGTCAATGTGAATGAGCTGTCCGTGAATGCCCACCGCATCAAAGGTGCCGTCATCGCGCGTCCACCATTGGTAACCATAACCGCGGCCGGGTGCGCCGATATCTGCCTGCTTCTTGGTTGCAGCCTCCAGATATCCTTCCGGGACAATTGATTTTCCCGCCACACGCGCACCTTCCAAGACGAACTGACCGATACGGCCGAAATCGCGTGTGGTGGCTTGTAGGCAGCAGCCACCGACTTCTGCGTCGGTGACGTCAAGCGACCAATTTGCATCTTGTTCCATGCCAAAAGGCGACCAGATTTTTTCTGAGGCATAAACGGCGAGCGGCTTTTGGGTGGCTTCGCGCACCAGAATGCCAAGCAAGTTGGTCTCGCCGGTGTTATACAGCCACTTGTTGTTAGCGGTTGTATTTCGTTTCACGCTGCGCATGTAGCTGGTGGTCGCATCAAGCCCATCGCTAGACGGAGTGCGAAACAGCTTGTATACGTCTGCATTGGGGTTGGAATAGTCCTCATTCCATACAACTCCGGTGGTCATCGTCAGCAGCTGCCGCACCGTAACACCATCGTAGCCGCTAGCGCGCAAGCCTTTGATGTATTGCGTAATCGGATCATCGAGGCTCTTGATAAAGCCGTCGTTCACCGCAGCACCCACCAACAAACTGGTGACTGACTTTGCCACCGAGAACGATGTCCAGCGGCTATCTGCCGTATGGCCCAGCGCATAACGTTCGAGACGGATCTTGCCGTCTTGCAGCACCAACAGCCCGGCCACTTGGTAGTCGTTCGTAAAGGCAGCGAGCTGTGCGGCGGCTTCGCCTTCCTTTGCCAAGGCAGCAATCGGCGCGCCCGCTGGTAGCGCCCGCACGACATTGCCTTTGCGAACCGGTCGTGCGTTCGCGCGCAGGTCCCAATTTCGGAATCCCCATTCGCGTTCGGCTTGCGTCCACTGCGGCAGAGGTTTGGCGAACAGGTTTGCCGATGGTGGATCGGGTTGCGGTTGTGCAAACGCCGCCACGGCGAACAAGGCGGTTGAAAGGAAAACGTTAAATCGACAAATTCGGCTCATCGAAGTCTCTCAAAACAGGCAGCTTGTAATGATGCCTGAACTCGGCCCTTACGTCAGCCCGCGCATTGATTTCCGCCAGATCAGGAAGGTTCTGGTAACGCGCTCTACGCATTACGTTCCATCCATCCGCCGCCAGGCCACGTCGCGCGTCGCGCAGAGGCCGACAGCGCTCGCGCCGCAACACCCATGTGGAGCATGGTCGCTAAAATCAGAAACTCTAGCCTGAACATTTCATGGGGGCGCGTTCGAAAGCGGGCGAGTAGGTGAACAGGCGAGCGATTTTTTGCCTGACCGACCACAGCATCGCGGGCTATGCTTCGGCAGCAAGGCGCAACATTGCCGTCCAATCGCCCGCGAGTGAACCTGCAGCCCGCATCCACAGCAAGACAGACACGAGCCAAATTGGTTTGCCAATCGCCCACAGGCAACGTCCTGCTAAGCAACCGGCGACCCGTGAAGTATTCAGGCTTGGAACGCAGACGTTCTTCAGCACTTTTTGCCTGAAACTGCACGCCAGACGGGCTGTTTCATTCCCTGACAAGTGCAGCGACGTTGTCTGCACGGTGGTTGTTGGGTCAGACGAAGAATTGTTCGTTCCCGCCCTCGTCTCGCCTGCTCGCGCGCTACAAAATGCGCTCTGCTTCAGAATGCGCCCTTTGAAAGGGACGGGACGAGTATCCACCAAGTGTCGCCCTCCGTGTGCAGAGACTCGTACTTGAATGCGCAATCGCTTGAAAACCGCCGTCTTTACCGGTGTTTGCGGGTTTTCGGTTGAGTATCGGGTTTGAGTAATTCCGCAGTTTGTAAAAAGCGCTCAACAAGCGCGTCAGACTTTCGCTCGGCTAAACAGATTAGGTGGACATGGGTGGCAAGCGTGAGACCATGAACATCTAATGCCACCAACCTTGGGTCAGGCACAAACGCTGTTTTGGCTACCACACCGAGCCCCAACCGATGTGCGACCGCTTCGCGTACCGCCTCTCGGCTACCAACTTCAATCGCGCAGCGAATCCGAATCCCCGCGTCATTCATCCCAGCTTCGAACACCCTGCGTGTTTGCGAGCCCTCTTCACGCAACACAAACTCTTGCCCATCTAGCGCCTGCAAATCAACTGCGCTGCGCATGGCGAGAGGATGATGCTTCTCGGCAAATACAATGATCGGCTGTCGCCTGAAGGGCAGACAGTAAAACGTAGCGTCTGCGACCGCGTGCAAGAGCAGCCCGACGTCTTGCTGACGATCCGCGAC
The DNA here is from genome assembly GCA_040379385.1 of Burkholderiales bacterium. Taxonomy (GTDB): domain Bacteria; phylum Pseudomonadota; class Gammaproteobacteria; order Burkholderiales; family Usitatibacteraceae; genus UKL13-2. The sequence goes on from JBEILF010000039.1 coordinate 13,680, forward strand.
CGAACGCACAACATTGCGTGAATCACCGACCGCCATTGAGATGCGGATGCGCGGATATTTGCTGCGAAATGCCGCAATAATTGGCATGACGTTATAGGGTCCGATCGCGCAAACGCGCAACGTTCCCTCGTATTGGCTGCGAACACTCGCCAACAGCAGTGCAGCGTCGTCCTCTGCGCGGGAAATGCGGCTAGTTATCTCGGCAAGGCGTCGCGCCATTTCGGTTGGTTGCAGCCCGCGTCCGTACCGTACAAATAATTCCGAGCCAAATTGCCGCTCGAGGTTGGCGATGTGCGCGGAAATTGTCGGCTGGCGAATACCGAGAAGACTGGCTGCCGCCGACATGCTGCCGGTGTGAAAAGTGGCGTCGAACGCGCGTAGCTCAGCAGAAGAGGAGGTATCCATAGCTTTAGTCTATAGGTTAATCGTCTGATATGACGGTTTTATTAACGCGCTTGTCATGGTTGGCGTTCAAAGTAGCCCCATACCTGATTTTTCGGCGTTATACCTCTCCGGCTGACTAAATTGAACGATCACCTTCGCTTCGTCTCGCACCAAAACCCACCTTCGCTGCGGCAGCTGGTTTTGCACACGCTGGGTTGCGCGGTGACGTATGGCAATGGTGTTGCAGCACTCCTTCCCACCACGCTGTCTTTTGTCGGTGGCGAGTTTGTGGTGCTGCTTGGTCCCTCCGGCGCGGGCAAATCCACGCTGCTGCGATGTCTTAATGGATTAGTCACGCCGACGGCGGGCAAGATCGTTTCTGTCGAGCACGGCGACATCTGCCAAAAGGCCAGCCTGCGCGCCCATCGGCGACGAACGGGAATGGTCTTCCAGCAGCACCACCTGATCGGTCGCCAATCGGTGCTGTCGAATGTATTGATGGGAAGGCTCGGTTATTGCAGTAGTCTCGGCTCACTCATGCCGTGGGCCACGAGCGATAAACATCTGGCACTACGGGCGCTAGATCGCGTCGGCTTACTAGATCGCGCGCTTCAGCGAGCAGACCAACTTTCCGGCGGACAACAACAGCGGGTTGGTGTTGCCCGTGCGCTGGTGCAAGAGCCCACCTTGCTACTCGCGGATGAGCCGGTCGCGAGCCTAGATCCAGCCACCGCAGAGCGGCTGCTTGGTTTGCTGCGTGATATCTGTAAAACCGATGGACTCACCGCTGTCATCAGCCTCCATCAAGTTGAATTTGCCAAACAGTTCGCTGATCGCATCGTTGGATTGCACGGCGGGCAGGTGGTGTTCGACGGCGTGCCAACTGCGCTTACCCATACGGAGGTGCAGCAAATTTATGCCCCCACCAGCCTGCGACCGGAGCGGATAGCTGATGCTGATGTGCCACCAGCCACCGCAACACAATGAACCTCATTTCCCATCGTTCAATCTTAGGAGACACCATGAATACTGTACGTCGTATATTTGTTCTCACCATTGCCACGCTGTGTACTGCGCTGAGTTTGTCAGCGCTCGCACAGTCGCGCGATCCAGCAAAGCTGCGAGTGGCACTTCTACCCGATGAAAACGCCAGCACCCTTATTCAAAATGCACAGCCACTCAAGGCGTATCTAGAAAAGACGCTGAAAAAAGAAATCGAGCTGGTGGTCACTACTGACTACTCATCAATGATCGAAGCGATGCGCTTTGGTCGTATCGAAGTCGCGTACTTTGGCCCGTTTTCATACGTGCTGGCGAAATCACGGGCACCGGATATCGAGCCTTTCGCAGTGGGGGTTGAGCGCGGTGCGCCGTTCTACAACTCAATTCTGATTGCCACCGCAAACGGACCGGTAAAGACGCTGGCCGATGTGCGCGGTAAGCCGTTTGGCTTTGGTGATCAGGCATCGACTTCCAGCCATCTCGCGCCGCGCGCCCACCTGCTGAACTCAGTCGGCCTGGATGGTGATAAAGACTACAAGCCGGTTCACCTCGGCACGCATGACGCAGTTGCTCGGGCCGTCCAGGCAGGACAAGTGCCAGCGGGCGCACTGTCCAAACCGATCTTCGACAATTTGGTGACGCGTGGAACCATCGACGCCACAAAGGTGGTGCAGCTCGACCTCTCACCCGCGATTCCGAATTATCCGATCGTGATGCAGGGCAATCTTGCCCCGGCGCTCAAGCAGGCAATTCGGTCGGCATTCTTAGACATGAAGGACAAAGAAGTGTTGAAGTCTTTCCGCGTGGAGTCCTTTGCCCCAACTGATGACAAGGCATACGACGTGTTGCGTGACACCGCAAAAGTGTTGAAGCTCGACTTGGCAAAGATGAAGTAATGAGCAACCAGCCCGCACAATTTGGCGAAATCCTCGCGCAAGATCAGAAACTGCGCTGGCGCCAACTACGGCTGGTGGCTGTTGTCGTTGCCGTTTGTATCGCGGCGCTTTGGATTAGCGGCTTCTTCGACGCCGCTCGATTTATCGACGGTGCGCCCGCCATCTGGCAGCTCGCCTCCGAAATGATACCGCCTAACTTTGAACGCTGGAAAAGCTGGCTCAGGCCATTGCTCGACACGCTTGCCATGTCAATTGCCGGTACAGCGCTTGCAGTGCTGATATCGTGGCCGCTGTCACTTCTTGCCGCATCAAACACCACGCCGCACCCAGTGTTGTACCGAGTCTCGCGCATCGTGCTCGCCGCGTTTCGATGTGTGCCTGAGATTATTCTCGGTATCCTGTTTGTTGCGGCCGTCGGCTTCGGTGCCTTGCCGGGGGTTTTGGCGCTCGCGTTGCATTCAGTGGGTATGGTGGCAAAGTTTTATGCCGAGGCCATTGAACATGTTGACCCCAAACCACTTGAAGCCGCCGTTGCTTCTGGTAGCAGCCAATTTCAAGTCATTTGCCATGCGGTGATGCCGCAAGTGCTGCCCCAACTTGCGGACATCACAATCTACCGCTGGGAATATCACTTTCGCGCATCGACCGTGCTGGGTATCGTTGGCGCTGGCGGGATCGGATTTGAGTTGATGGCAGCACTGCGCCTCATCAACTACGACGAAGTTTCTGCAATCTTGCTCACCATTCTTGCCTGTGTCGTGGTGGTTGATGCCATCGGCGCGACGTTGCGCAAGCAACTGAAATAACGCAAGCAACTCAAATAGGGAAGAACGTGACACATAAAATTGTCGTTACCAATCCGATACACACGGAGGTGAGGGATCGCCTCGCGCAGATCGGTGAAGTGGTGATGAATTCATCTAATACACCTTGGACGCACAAAGAGCTCATGTCGCACTTGGCTGATGCCACCGCCATGATGGGTTTTATGACCGATTGCGTTAACGCCGAAACAATCGCCGACGCACCAAAATTGCAAGTTATCGCCGCTGCACTCAAAGGGTTCGATAGTTATGACGTCGTGGCGTGTACATCGGCCGGCGTCTGGTTGACCATCGTCCCGGACTTGCTGACCGAACCCACCGCCGAGCTTGCTATCGGCCTTGCCATCGCACTTGGTCGCCACCTGCGTCAAGGTGACGCTTATGTGCGCTCCGGCAAATTTGACGGCTGGCGCTCACATTACTTTGGCACCGGCTTGCGAGGCTCGACGATCGCCATTGTTGGCCTTGGGCAGGTGGGCCGCGCAATTGCGGATCAGCTCGACGGATTTAGATGCGCGCATATTCTCGGTGTTGACCCACACGCGCAGCATGCCAATGTCACCCCTTGTTCGCTGGATGAAGCCATGGGGCGCGCTGATTTTGTCTTCGTCGCGGTGCCGCTGACGCCTGATTCACGTAGCCTGATCAGCGCGTCGCAGATCGCTGCGGCTAAAACCGGACAGCTACTAATCAATGTCGGGCGCGGCTCTGTGGTGGATGAGTCTGCAGTCTTGCAGGCGCTTGTCGACGGTCAGCTCGGTGGCTACGCAGCTGATGTGTTCGCTTGTGAGGACTGGTCGCTATCAGACCGACCGGCGCAGATTGACGCAAAACTGCTGGCGCACCACAACACCATTTTTACGCCGCATCTGGGATCGGCGGTGCGGAAAGTGAGATTAGCGATCGAGCAGCGTGCAACGGACAACATTATTGCTGTTCTGCAAGGACGCGCACCAATGGATGCCATCAATCGCCCCGAGGAGCCGCGCTATGTCCGCGAGAAAAGTGCCATATGAGCCATGTTTGAGCGCCGCATGTAATGATCGGGGCGAGTATCCATCAAGTGCCGCCCCTTGCGCAGGGGCTCAAACGGGCTGAGTTCCGAATAAAAGCCGAATAAAAGGGGCCAAGCTCGATGTATTCACTTGGTTGCCATGGATACTTCTTGCTCAATCGGCGCTTGACCGCGTGCCGACGAATCCACGCAGCGAGTGTCGGCTCGTCGATTTCCCCTGCGGCGACAGCGAGCATGGCCACGGTAGCATCGGCTTGCGTTGCTTCGAGGCGGTATCCATTCATAAAGAGGAAGAGTCCAATCGCAAGAAATGCAGCACGCTTATTGCC
>JBEILF010000040.1:0-17978 GCA_040379385.1 Burkholderiales bacterium
ACCAATACTCCCCTGCTCCTGTGGACAACCACAAGGGTTGCGCCGGGCGGGAGCCTAATTTTGCGTGGCAAGCGCACGGCAAAATTAGATCCCCGCCTTCGCGGGGACGGGGTTAGTTGAAATGGATTGTCATATTTAGTTGCCGAATCAATAAAAACCGTCGCGAGCGGGTGAAGTTGGCAGTGACGGGTTTGGCAAACACGGGACACGTACCCAGTGTACGGCGACGAATTTGACACACGCGGGAGCTGACAGATTCGCCCGCGCAGTAGGTTTTTAGAAGTTCCCTCTTCTACTAGTACTCGCCGCTACCCGAAAACGCCGGCTGATAGTTGTCCCGCCAGCCGCGCGGTGGAGGCGGCGGCATCATGTTTGAGGCATCGTATTCGAGCACGATGTTATCCGGCGTCAACCACTCGGCAAGCGCCGTCACTAGCGGCTCGGTGACTGATACCCGCCATTGGTCCGGTAACACCACAGGCACTTCGGCTTCCCCATTATTGTAAATAATCTTCACCTGCACGGCATCTCGTGCGTCGGGTGCGAGGTGCGGCGACAACAAACGCCGTAACCGGGCGCTATCAGCTTGTCCGTTCATCGACAAGGTGATCTGCCGCACAAACTTACGCGCCTCGTCCATGCCGATCACATCGTCCGCAACCACCCGCAGTCCACCGGAAAATTCATCGGGCGAAACCCGCCCGCGCACAATCAATGGCTGATCGTCGCGAATCAGTTGGCGGCGCTTGTCAAATACATCGCTATAGGCCACCACGTCGACACGCGCACTGCCGTCATCGAGCGTCATGACACACATCCGTCCGCGTTTGCCGTTACGCACGCGTTGCTCGTAAAGAATACCCGCTATCAAGATCGAATCATTCCTCGGCTGCAAATCCGACAACAAGGTCTTGGCAAATTGGCGGATCTCACGCGCGTAGCTGGTAAATGGATGACCGGAAAGATAAAAGCCGAGCGCCGTCTTTTCGTTTGTCAGTCGGTCACGGTCAGACCACATCGGTACCGCCACCAACACCAGACTAGTGCCTGCTTCCGCAGAGCTATCACCAAACAAATTCACCTGCTGTGCGTCGCGCAGCGCCTTATCCGCAAGCTCAATGGCTTGCGGTAGTGTGGCAATCAGTGCCGCGCGATTTAGCTCGATGGCATCAAATGCCCCGGCGCGAATCAGTGCTTCCATTGCGCGACGATTGACGTGGCCGCGGTCAACACGTTTGACAAAATCGAGCAAGTCACCGAACGGCCCACCGACCTCACGGGCGGCGACGATGGCCTCAATCGCGTTGCGCCCGGTACCCTTGACCGCGCCTAAGCCATAGCGAATCGTACGTTCATCGGTCGGCAGAAAACGGTACGTACCGAGGTTGATATCCGGCGGCAGTAGGGTCAGGCCAATGGCGCGTGCGTCGTCGGCAATGAGTTGAACCTTGTCGGTGAAATCCATGATGCAGCTCATATTGGCCGCCATGAATTCCGCCGGGAAATGTGCCTTCAAATACGCCGTGTGATACGCCACCAGCGAATAGGCGGCCGAGTGTGACTTGTTGAAACCGTAACCGGCAAACTTCTCCATGAAGTCGAATAATTCGTCGGCAATGCGCTGGGCAATGCCCTTCTTCACCGCACCTTCGGCAAAGATGCCGCGATGTTTCGCCATTTCTTCCGGCTTCTTTTTACCCATCGCGCGGCGCAATAAATCCGCGCCGCCGAGCGAATAGCCGCCCACCACCTGCGCGATCTGCATCACCTGTTCTTGATAGACCATGATGCCGTAGGTCGGCGAGAGAATCGGCTCAACCCGGGTATCAAGGTAAGTCACCTTCTCCGCGCCCGTCTTGCGCCGTATGTAGTCAGGAATCAGCTCCATCGGGCCGGGACGATATAGCGCGTTTAGTGCCGTCAAATCTTCCACCGAACCAGGGCGCGCCTTGACGATCAAGTCGCGCATGCCGCTACTTTCAAACTGGAAGATTGCTACCGTGCTACCACGTGCGAAGACGTTGTAGGCCGCCTGATCGTCGAGCGGGATATGTTGAAGGTCGAAGTCTGCCGCAGGCTCGCCATACTGGCGCGCACGAATTAGCTCAGCGGCCTCTTCGATAATTGTGAGTGTTGTCAGGCCAAGGAAGTCAAACTTGACCAGCCCGACCGCCTCAACGTCATCCTTGTCGTACTGGCTGACAAACGAATCCGAGCCATCCGCGACATAAAGCGGCGTGAAGTCGGTCAGTGGTCCGGGCGCAATCAGCACACCACCGGCGTGCATACCAACATTACGCGTGATGCCTTCGAGCTTGAGTGCCAGTTCCATCAACTCGGCGACTTCTTCCTCGCTCTTAATGCGATCATTAAATTGCGGTTCTTGTTTGATCGCCTCAGCGAGTGTGATACCGAGCTGATTGGGAATCAGTTTGGCAATTCCATCAACGTGGTTGTAGCTCATGCCGAGAACACGCCCCACATCACGGATCACAGCCTTGGCGGCCATCGTACCGAAGGTGGCAATCTGCGACACCGAATCGTGGCCGTATTTGTGTTTTACGTAATCAATGACACGATCACGACCTTCCTGACAAAAGTCGATATCAAAGTCGGGCATCGAAACACGTTCGGGGTTAAGAAAACGCTCGAACAGTAAGTCATAGTGCAGTGGATCAAGGTCGGTAATGCCTAATGAATACGCCACCAGCGAGCCCGCACCAGAGCCGCGACCGGGGCCGACCGGCACACCATTGTTTTTTGCCCAACCGATAAAGTCCGCAACAATGAGGAAGTAACCTGGGAAGCCCATCTTGACGATGGTATTCACTTCAAACTCAAGACGCGCTAAGTATTTTGGCCTTGCCGCGTCACGCTCGGTGACATCTGGATACAACACCAATAAGCGTTGTTCGAGTCCCGCCACGGCTGACGCCAACAGGAACTCGTCAATTGATTCGCCATTTGGCGTCGGGAAATTCGGCAACCGCGACTTGCCTAACGTGAACTCAAAATGACAACGTTTGGCGATCTCAACACTATTCTCGATTGCCTCGGGAAGGTCGGCAAACAGTGCAACCATCTCGGCTGAACTTTTGAAGTACTGCTCCGTGGTGAACTCTTGCACACGTCGCTTATCCCCCAATACCTCACCACGGGCAATACATACCCGCGCTTCGTGCGCCTTGAAGTCTTCCGCTGCCATAAACTGAATCGGGTGGGTCGCCACCACCGGCAGATCGGCAACACTCGCCAGATTCAAAGCGGCGGCATTGTATGACTCGTCATTTTCCCGGCCCGCACGCTGTACTTCGATGTAGAAGGCATCTGCGAAATCCTTCGCCCAGCCATTCGCCAAGGCGATTGCGCGTTTCGTGTCTCCTTGCAGCAGCGCCTGGCCGACATCCCCTGCTGCGGCACCCGACAAAGCAATCAGACCTTCGGTCGCCGATCCCACCAGCCACTCACGACGCAATTCGGCGCGACCACGCCACATGTTTTCGCGAAAGGCGCGTGTCAGGAGCCGACACAAATTGAGATAACCCGCTTCCGTTCGGCACAACAATACAATACGCAAGGCATGGTCACGCGACTTGGTATTTTCGATGGCAACTTCACAGCCGATGATGGGCTGCACACCGCGGCCACGCGCGCGCTGGAAAAACTTCACTGCGCCAAATAGATTTGCTGCGTCCGTAATCGCTAATGCCGGCATCGCGTCTTCGGCTGCCTTGCTAACGGCTTCGTCAACACGAACAATGCCATCCGTGATCGAAAACTCGGTGTGGAGCCGAAGATGAACGAATGGGACGGCAGGGCGGGAAGGGACGGAAGGGGCGGGCGAGGACATTGCAGAACCTGAAATTACAGGCATCAATTTTACCTCTGTGCCCTCCCCTCGGGCAGGCAGAATTCAGGCGAAATCACGCTTCTTTTTGTCGGCAGCGGCCTCGGCGGCTTGACAATGCTGGGCGATTTCATCCACCAATCGCGGCCACAGCGGCTCCGGCAGGTCGTGCCCCATGCCTTCGACAATCACCGAGCGCGCATCACCTCCGCCTTCGCGGATGGCACGCGCGGTTTCGAGCCCGGCCGGATACGGAATCAACTCGTCCTGGTCGCCGTGCAAGACCAGGGTCGGCACCTTGATTTGCCGGACAATTTTTGTCCGGTCGTCACTTGCCGCAATCGCCGCGATCTGCCGCGCTCCACCCGGTGGATTGTTGCGCCGCGAAACATGCAGTTCACACAGAGCGCGCAAACGCTGTTGATCGGGCTGGTAGGTTCGGCTGCTGATGGTGTTAATGACATACATCATGCGCTCTACCGCTGCCTGGATATCTTTGGGTTTTGCCGGTCGGCTCAGAATTGCGCGCATGGTTCGCCAGCTGGCCTTGGGCAAACTGCGTCGGCCGGTGGTGGACATGATCGAGGTCAAACTCGCCACACGCGACGGCAGCGAGGCGGCGAGGTTTTGCGCGATCATGCCACCCATGCTGGCACCGACGAGATGCACACGTGGCAGACCGAGTGTGCCGATTAGCGCTGACGTATCCATCGCCATGTCGTCAAGGCTGTAGGGCGCTTTGACGCCCAAGCCCATCATGTAACGCATGTACTGCAGGGGAATGTTGGGCGTACCAAGTTCGTTGAGTTGTGTTGACAGCCCGGCATCACGATTGTCAAACCGCACGACATAGAAACCACGATCGACCAACATCTCACAAAATAGCTCGGGCCAAAGAATCATCTGTACGCCTAGCCCCATGACCAAAACGATGGGTGGATGCTCGGGATTGCCGCGCGCCTCGTAGTGCAGGCTGATGCCATTGGCGTCGATATTCGGCATCGTTGCTGCCTGGCGTTTCGTTATTCGCCGCGACTGGTATCGCGGTAGAAGTATTGTTTCCAGCCGGAGCGGTCGAAGGGCTGCCACTCTCCTTCTGGTTGCGCAAGCCGGTCAGCGACGGCGTAAAGCGCTATTGGATTCAGCCCAATGCCGACGTGGCTCGCCACAACTTCAATATTCTCGGCAAACTTGCCCGGCGTTTGGTGCGACAACTGCCACGCGACCACACCATCAGTCCGCGAATAAATTGATGTCGTCGGTACCGGAGGCGGCTGCTTGAGCTGTGCCAACAGGTGCGGGTCGTTTAACTTGTGTCCACTTGCATATTCGTAATACCACCACGCATTGGTGGCTTTGGGGTCCCCTGAGAATGGTGTTCCCAGCGTGACTACACTGCGCACAAAGTCGGGCAAGGCCTTGGCGAATTCGCGCGCATAGATGCCGCCCAAACTCCAACCGATCAGCGTGACGTTTCGTCCGGTCGACTTGACGATTTCACCAATACGCTCCACGCTCTTTTGTAACACGCCCTCACGCGGCCCAAGATTGCGCCCCAAATCCCAACCGTAGGTGTCATAACCTTGGCCGGACAAGAAATTTCGCAGCGGCGCGGTGGACAAATCACCCGCGCCTAAACCGGGGAATACGATGACGGGATGGCCGTCACCTTCCGGCGCATTTTTTAGTAGTGGCCACGCGGCGAGGGTGGCACCAAACTCCCACGGGGCGCGTGTTTCCAGCGCCAGCAGCAAGGCATTGGGTGCCTTGAGTTGCCGCTCCATGAGTTCGATCTCTGCCGCCCATAGCGGCTGGTCATTGGCAGGTTCGCTCGGCCTGCGGGACTGCGATTTCTTACGGGTGGCCATGTCAAAGATTGTGTTTAAGTTTGGTCAGCGTGATTATTTCTTCGCGGGTGTTGCTCTTGCCGATGTTGGTTTCGTTGCTTTTGCGATCGGCATTGTCTTTGGCTTTATCTTGGACTTCGCTGGCACTTTAGATGTTGCCTTCGGTGCTCTGGGTCGCTGGATTGCCCCCGCCTTCGCGACCACCACGGGCGAGGTAGCCAACGCCAGCAACTCTTCATGTGCAGCGCGCAGCATGCCAGCAAACTTATCTAGCTTGGGCACCTCGTCTTTGGCGGCGATAAAACCGTAGTCGAGCATACCGGCGTAACTATGAATCGTGATGTTCAAGGCAAGACCGTGCGTAACAATGGAAACCGGGTAGTAGGAGGTCATCTTTGCGCCGGCCATGTACAGCGGCATCGGTGGTCCTGGTACATTAGAAATCACGACGTTCGCCACAACCGGAATGCGATTGGTGGCCACAGCCGTTTTGTATAGTGGCGTGATGATGGACATCAACCACGGAATGCCAAGTGTCGGTAAATCGGAGGTTGCCGTCGACATCACCCCCTTCATCGCGCCTGTCATCATTTTTGCCTTTTGGCTGGATGCCTTGATCGCGTCCATGCGTTTAATCGGATCCGCGATGTTGGTCGCCAGATTGATCAACATCATCGTCACTTGATTGTTTTGCGACGTGTCACCCGCCGCACGCAGGCTGGCCGGTACCGCACTGACCATCGCCTTGGCAAGTGCTGCCTTGTCGTTGGCAAAGTAACGGCGCAGCGCACCCGCGCAAGTGGCCAATAGCACCTCATTGAGCTTGACCTCGAAGTATTTGGCGATGGCTTTAGTTTCGTCGAGCGGCAGTCGAGCGGTTGCGAAAGAACGTTTGCCGCCGATGGCGACATTGAGCGGGGTGCGCGGTCCCAGCTTCATGCCCTTGGGCAACAATTTTTTTGCCGCCTGTAGCGGCGTATCAGTGACTTTTAATGTCGCCGCACTCGCGGCCATGTTTGCCAGGTTCACCGCCGAGTCAATCACGCCGGTAAGCTGCTCAGATGGCGCACCCAATTTCTTCGCTTGCGAGGCCGACAGTGCCGACACGGTCAACCCACCGACCATCTTTACCGCGCCGGGCACGGCTTTCAGTATCTTGCCGTACTGCGCCACACTGGTGCGGAAGGCGGCAGAAATCATACGTGCAGCCGACGGCGTAAGCGACGACGGCGAGGCCGACTTTTCTGCTGATGATTTTTCCCTTGCCTCAGGCTTGGGCTCAATATCGAGCACAGCGTGGGCTAACGCGACACCACCCTGCCCATCCAACCCAGCGTGATGTATCTTGGCGTAGAAACCGACCTCACCAGACTCAAGACCTTCAATGACAGTGAACTGCCACAGCGGGCGATCACGATCAAGCATGCCTTCATGTAACTTCGCCACTGCCGTCTCGAGTTGCAGGCGGGTACCGGGCTTGGGTAATTTCAACGATTCGATGTGCCAATCAAGATCGATCTCATCAGCATCCACCCAGATCGGGTTAGCCAGATCAAACGGCATAAAAGCTAGCTTGCGCGAAAACAGTGGTGCTAAATGCATACGCGAAGCGACGTGTTTGCGAATGTTTTTGTAGAAGCTCGACTTATGCCCGCGTGGCTTTTCCATCAGGATCAAGCTACCGACGTGCATGGGTGTTTCCGGCGTTTCCAAATACAGGAACAACGCATCAAGCGCGGACAGGTGGTTGAGCATCACTATTTCTCTTGTTTATCTTCTCTGACGGAAGAATGTCCTGAGTATCTCACCACTTTCATCTGCCAACACACCGCCGACAAAGGTGGCGTGATGGTTGATTTTCGGTTCGGCTGGTAGGTTGACGACCGAACCGCATGCCCCACTCTTGGGTTCGGAGGCCCCCCACACGACTCGCGCCACGCGGGAATGCAAGATTGCCCCGACGCACATCGCGCAGGGCTCCAAGGTGACATACAACGTGCAGTTTGTCAGACGATAGTTGTCGAGCCGCCTGGCGGCGTCGCGTAACGCGACAATTTCGGCGTGTGCGGTGGGGTCACTTGCAGAGATGGGGTGATTGAATCCTTCACCGACCACCTCGCCGTCTTTGACCAATACCGCGCCGACCGGCACCTCACCTAACGCTGCCGCTTCGCCGGCGAGCGCGAGCGCGTGGCGCATAAATTTTTCATCTACCGTCGCCAAGTCAGCACTCATATAGGCCACGTTTCTGCCATGAAAAAACACCAGCATTGGCGGGCGTTTTCAGCCAGAAATGCTTGGAAACATCCGTCCTTACTAGGGTTTTTACTTCTTTTCACGTGCGATTTTTTCGCGGAGATCGTCATCATCAGCGTGCAGTTTATGCAAAAAACGATGCACCAACGGCGCAAACACGACACCGGCACTCATCACCAGCATGAGACCCGAATAAATCGCGTACACGCCCGAAAAAATCTTGGCCGCTGTGGTCTCAGGCACCGCCAACGGCCCCATCCCGGAGAGGATCATTGCCGCGTTGACAAATGCGTCTGCCCAATCAAGCGTCGGAAAGAAGTAACGATAACCGACCATGCCGATGGCAAGAGAGGCGGCAATCATCACAAATCCCAACCATAGCGCCCACCATTGACGCGAAACGAACTGTGCACGCGGCAGAACTGGCTTGGAGATGTGTTCGAACATGTCACGCTGCCCGGTGGCGCTATTCCGACGTGCTACTCAACCGCGCCAGCACCAACAAAGGCATCGACTTCGATTTCGACCAAGTGCTGTGGGTCGACCAATTTGGCGACTTCCACCATGGTGGAAGCCGGGCGGATGTCGCCGAAGAACTCGCCGTGCACACTACCCACGGCCTGCCAGTCGGCGATGTTGGTCACATACAAGCGGGTACGAACCACATCGCGCAGTGATGCACCAGTCTCAGCCAAGGCACGTTCGATTTTTTGCAGAATGTATCGCGTCTGCTCCCCCGCGTTGCCAACCGCCACTACCGTCCCGCTTACATCCGACGCCGTGGTTCCGGCTACCCACACGTGATTGCGCACTCGAACTGCGCGCGAGTAACCCACCTTGGATTCCCAAGGCGTGCCGGATGAAATATTTCGTCTCGGGCTCACAACATTACTCCCACTCAAAAGTCAGCGGCTGTTTGCCGCTGGCGACGTAAAACATGGTTGAATCCAAGCAATTCATTGATGATGCTATTCGATATCCTGCCACGCGGGCAACTACCAATGGTCCGCCTAGCCTGAACATTTCATGCGGGCGCGTTTTAAAGCGGGCGAGTAGGTGAACAGGCGAGCGGTTTTTTGCCTGACCGACCACAGCATAGCGGGCTATGCTTCGGCCGCAAGGCGGAACATTGCCATGTAATCGCCCGAGAGCGAACCTGCAGCCCGCATCCACAGCAAAACAGAAACGAGCCAAATTGGTTTGCCAATCGCCCACAGGCAACGTCCTGCTAAGCAACGGGCAACCCATGAAATATTCAGGCTAGGGCGCTATCGAGCTTGGCCGTGGAAAGTCGCAGCTGGTCGCGCCGGATCAGTCGCACCGGCGCTCCTGAGTCGCCAGATTGCACTCCTACAACCGGCCTGTCTGCGGTCTTCAGGAGCGGGGCAGAAACGCGCGCGCCGTGACATCTTGCAGCACGGTCGCCGGTGCCCAGTTTCGCAACCCGTAAAGAAACTTCGCGAGCGCACCGAAGCGGTAACTCGGTGCCAACCGCGCTAGCGACATCAGCCGGGCGATGCGCTGCGCGAGCCAGAGCGGATCGTGGCCGCTACCCGCCCCAGCGCGAAACGCTTCGATCGCGTGGCTGCGCGCCGGCGCATAGTCGGCGACTGCGCGCGGTGCCAATTGCACATGCGCAACTGCGTCGGTGGCCACCGAGGTGGTCTGCACGATGGTCACTTGGACGCCGAGCGGTGCGAGCTCGAAGCGCAGGGCCTCGGACAGACCCTGGAGCGCGAACTTCGAGGCGGTGTAGATCGAGTGAAACGGGATCGGCGCAAAGCAGGCGGTCGATCCGATGTTAATGATACGGCCCGAGTGCTGCGCACGCAGCAGCGGCAACGCGGCGCGGATCGTGCGTACCACACTGAAGAAGTAGGCATCGAACTGCGCCTGCACCTGTTCCATCGAGTGCTCTTCAAGCGCACCGGCGTAATACTGCCCGGCGCTATTAATCAGGCCGTCGAGCCGACCGTGCGTGCGCTCGACCGCAGAAAAGGCAGCGCCCACCGCCGCGTCGTCGTTCAGATCGGTTTCGATCCACTGGAAACGTGGATGCGTGAAGTCCGGTCGAGAACGACTGGCTCCAACGACCTGGAAATCGCGCGCAAGCAGCGCCCGCGCGGTGGCCGCGCCGATGCCGCGCGAGACCCCCGCTACGAAGACCACCGGTGTGGGCTGCGCCGTCATCTCCACTTGGCCCGATCCCCGGGCTCGGCTCGCTCGCGCGACATCAGCAATGGAATGATTTGACAAGTTAGGGATCATGGCTTGCGGCCCTCCGGTGTTGGTTAGGAAAAGTACGCGTAAACAAAACAATGTGGAACTCACTTGGATTGCACTTGTTGTATGTCAGCCATGCCGCGATTCGTCCGTGCGGGGTGACCCAAGTAGCCCGCTAAACCGACGAGCCCGAGAATAGCGAGGTCGATCACGCCGGTGAGAATCTGGTCGTGAAAGAAGTTCGTTGCTGAGAAAAACACCAGCATTAGCGCTAGCATCGCGCTACCCAGGCGCTGTGTGCGTGGTATCCAGTAGGCCAGCGCCCCCAGACTTTGGGCGAAGCCGATAGCGATACGCGGGCCGGTTGCAATGCCGCCCCAAGATTCCATGATCGGCTGAACCGGCGGGAGGCCGAAGAGCCAGTTCACTCCAACGAAGGTAGCGCCGAGTCCAACCAACCCAAAAAACACGATCCGCATCGACCTCACGACGACAGATGACAACAAAGAATTATTCATGCTTGCTCCATGCAGAAAAAGTTGGCGGCATCTATCGCATTGTTTAGCCGCTGTGTCACAACGCGGCCGCCCCCTGTGGGCAAGTCCAGGCGTACCGTGAATACGGTCGCACTCTTTATGCAGACGTACGCAGTATGGGCGCGGCGGGACAGCACCGATAGTCCGACGTGCGGTCTCGGATGGCCACGTTTCCTGCGGTCCCAGAGGTGCGGTGCGAAATCCATCGTCTTCATCGGCCAGCGGTGTGTTGATCGAGAAATTCCACCAGACCATCGAATGATGCTGTGGCGCGTTCGCTGCCAAGATGGGCGATCGCCGTCGCATGCCGAGACGCGGGCACGACGACGTGCCGGCATGCGACCCCAGCGCGCTGAAGCTGGGTGCACAGTGCATTAGATTGCGGACTGGCCGAGCGGTCGTGCGCAGCGCTAAGCAGCAGGGTAGGCGGCCAATGTGCGTCGGCGTAAGTAGAAGGCGATGCTGCCTGCCACGCGGCACGGTCTCCGCCAAACGCTGGCTCGACGATAAACTTTTTCACCAAGAACGACTGGGACAAATCTTTCAGGTCGAAAAAACCCGATATCGCAAACACCGCACGAATCCGCGTCGGCCTGACGCCTGCGGCTTGCAAGTAACGTGGATCGCCCGCCAGCAACGCAGCCAAGTATCCTCCGGAAGAAAACCCGCCGAGCACGATCCGTTGAGGATCGCCGCCGTAGGCAGCGCCTTGATCCATCGCCCAGCGCACGGCAGCGGCCATGTCCTGCGCCTGGGCGGGATGGGGTGCCTCCGCAGCCAGCCGGTGGTTGATATTCAGCACCAGGTAGCCGCGCTGCGCTAGGGCGATCGCCAGGTTCGCGTTGACGTGGGTCTCATCGTCCTTCGCTCCGGCGTTCAGCCCTCCGCCGTGTGCAAAAACGACAATTGGGCGCGGCGATTGGCTTTCCGCCGTAGGTGCCACAACGTCCAGCATAAAGGCGCGCTGGCCTTTTGTAGTACCGGCATTCCAGTACGTGATATCGCGACTTACACGCACTCCGTCAGACGCACGTAGTGCCGGGTACCCCTCGTCGGCTGCCATCTCCGCAAAATAGCCGCGTTCAAACAGACTACGGGGTGACTGCGCTCGAACAAACCCTGAGACATATGAGCACCCGCCAAGCAGAGAAAACAACGGCAAGAAGATGAGCCAACTCATCCCCCGATCTTCATTCAGCGGGGAGAGGGAGCCGTCAGCGGTGCTGTGCAAGAAACTCTCCAAGCAGGGCATTGACTCGTTCAGGCTGGTCCATCGCCGAGATGTGGCCGCTGGCGGGAATCTCGACAAAGCTCGCACCGATGACGCGTTCAGCGGCCGCCTTAAGCGTCGGTGCTGGGTAGAGCTGGTCGGCGGCACCGGCGACGACCACTGTCGGCACCTTGATCTGTGGCAGCAGCGGCAGCACGGAGGCCCGCTCAAGCAATACCGAGCGACCGGCGATGGCCATGCCTTCGCGGTCGGGCGTCTTGAACGCGGCGACGAACGTGGCAAGTTCGTCGGGGTGGGAGTCGCGCCATGCCGCCGGAAAAAACGAACGGGCCACGCCGTTCGCGTACGTATCGCTGTGGCCTATCCAGCGCGCGCCCCAGACCACCATGCGATCAGAGAAGCCCGGCCCGTCGGCTCGCGTATCGAACGGCGTGTTCATCAGCGCCAGAGCGCGAAGCTTCTGTGGGTGCCGTACAGCAAAGTGCACACCTACGATGCCGCCCCAAGAGGTGCCGACCCATGCTACGTTTTGTACACCCAGTTGTTGCAGCACTTCGGCCGCCGCGTCGGCACAGGCCTCCATCGTGAACGGTCGCGTCGGTGCTTCGCTGCGACCAAAACCTGGCCCGTCGATCAGGATCAGTCGGTAGCGCCCGCGCAGCGCCTTGACCTGCGCGCGGTAAATAGACGAGTCAGCGAACACCGACGGCCAGAAAACCACGACCGAGCCTGATTCGCCCGCCGTATGGACGGCAAGTCGACCGACTTGCGTGGGTACGAGTTGGGTTGTCATCGATGTTGCCTCAATATTCGCCGCCGGCGCTGTAACCACGGCGGACTGCTGGGCCATCGCAGCGCCTTGTGTAAGCGTGGCGACCAAGCCGAGCGCCGCTAGGCGGCGCAAATTGATCGGTTGAAGTTTTCTCATCCATCGTACTCCTCAAAGTCGTGAGCCTTGATTAAATAGGTTCTTGGGGAGACAATAAAGGTGCCGCAAATAACATCTTTGGTAACGAAAAGAATACAATCGCCGGTGCCGCGTGGACCGATCCAGTCGCGCTTTGACCGGATGTTCCCCGGCAACAACACATCCGAGGAGCCAGTCACATGCCCCGCCTTGAAGACCTCGCCGCGTTTGCCGAAGTCGCCCGCTCGCTCAGTTTCACCCGTGCCGCTGACGCGCTGTCGCTGTCGCGACCGGCAGTCAGCAAGCGGATCAATGCGCTCGAGCTGGAGGTCGGCACCGCCTTGTTGAAGCGCTCGACGCGACGCGTGGAATTGACCGACGCCGGCACTGCATTACTGTCGCACGTCGATCAGGCGGCCAGCGAGATTGCGGCCGGCGTAGATGCCGCGCGTGCCGCCGTCGGCAGGCTCGCCGGACTGGTACGCATCAGTGTGCCGCCCTCGTACGGCAACACGGTCGTGCTGCCGAAGGTATTGGTTTTTCTGCGCCACTATCCTGCGGTGCAGGTAGACGTAGAGCTGTCGGACCATCCGATTGACCTGATTGCGGAGCGGTTCGACTTTGCGCTGCGCGTCACTGCGGCACCACCGCCGCAGGCCAGCATGCGCCGGATCGCGGCGATCGGCTGGCGACTGGTTGCATCGCGCTGCTACCTCCAGTCGCATGGGACGCCACGCAGACCCGCAGACCTGCGCGATCACCAAGTGCTGCTGCCCAGTGCCTATCGCGGGCGCAGCGACTTTACGTTCAGCAATGGCCGAACCAGCGAGACCGTGCGCATCAATGCTGCCCTGTCCACGACATGGACTGATTCCATCGCCCGCCTAGTCGCAGCCGATGCCGGCATCGCGCTTCTGCCCGACTATCTGCTGGCGACCGGCGCACAGCCCGTTGAGATCGATGCCGTGTTGCCCGATTGGCAGCTTGAGCGCGGCCCGGCCGACGAGTTGGTCGCACTGTTCCTGCCGGGCGGGCGTCTGCGCGTTGCCGCGCGAGTGTTGCTGGATTTCCTGACCCCCTCGACCGCAGCCCCGAGTCACGCGAGCCGCAGGCCGCTATCGTCCGGCCATGGCTCACCGCAAGATAGGCAAGCCACGCGCAGGGGACCGCCAGATGTGACGCAACGCACGGCACCGAGTCAGTAAAGTACCAATCCTGCCAAACCAACTTTGAAACGTGCACGTCTGACGCTTGGCGACGCACTGCCGCTCGCATATTCGCGTTGCGTCAATACACGCTCTGGGCAGGCAAGCGTGCTTGCTTCAGAGGGCGTCGCCATGCCAATGCCGCACCTCCAGCGAGGCCAGACGTCGCGGCGGTGAGCTGGTCCCCCGCAACCTTCATGGAAAGCGGTGCCCATCGGTGTCCCCCAAGTCATGTCGAGAAATAGCATGTGGGCCCGCTGGAAAGACTTCGATCGCGTAGCTAGACGCCGATCCAGCACCAGCTCGAACGGCCGCAGATCATGCGCCCACAGAGCACGCGCCGTAAGCGCAGGCGGTTGTATCGGACCGGTCGGCCACGGTCGACGAGACATCTGACTTCGTGGCCGAAGGCGCTTCCGCAAGCAGTTGCCCGATAAGCGCGCCCAGTTGAAGGTCGTCAATCTGGCCAAAGTGCCTGAGTCGAACGTGCCCCGTTTGGTCGAAGACCACTATGCTCGGCGGAATAATCGGGAATAATCGGGGACAATAATCGGGGACAGACCACGATTAATTCTTCCTTGAAAATAAATGGTGGTCTTCTATCTTCAAATTAGCGTAATGTTTTGTGTACAGGCGCGGCAGCCTGATTGGTCTTGAGGTGATGTTTTAGCCTGTGGGACAGCCGACGGCGTCGCGCCTGATTCTAACCAACCCGAACAGTTGTCAGGGACATTCATTGAATGATCCCGCATCCGTAAGACTGGGAGAAAGAATCATGGATACACAAGCACGAGTCACACAAGTCATCTACGCCGGTATCGATGTGAGCAAAGCGTCGCTTGATGTTGATACTTATCCTGTCAGTGCAACAAAACAGTTTCCTAACGACGACGCTGGCCGCACAGCGGTTTGCGCGTATCTCAAGTCGTTATCTGTCTGCTTAATTGTTGTTGAAGCCACCGGTGGGCTGGAGTCACCATTGGTTGCACTTGCGGCTTCTAAAGGCTTGGCCATTGCCGTCGTGAATCCTCGCCAAGCGCGGGACTTTGCGAAAGCCATTGGTGTATTAGCCAAGACAGACAAGGTAGACGCGCTGGTGTTGGCGCGCTTTGCCGAGGCGGTCAAGCCACCGGTTCGTGCGCTCAAGCCAGAAGAGGTATTGAAGCTCGACGCCATTCTGACGCGTCGTCGTCAGCTCATTGAAATGATCACCGCTGAGGGGAACCGCCAGGCCAGTGCAGCGCCCAAGATCGCCAAGCAGATTGACCAGCACATTGGGTGGTTGGCGAAACGACTGAAGGAAGCGGACGACGATTTGGATAATTCAATTCGATCCAGCCCGCTGTGGCAGCACAAGGCGGAGATCATGCAATCGATTCCTGGTGTTGGCCGTGTGACCACAACGTCGTTGCTGGCGGACGTGCCTGAAATTGGCACTCTGAACCGACGTGAGATCAGCGCACTGATTGGCGTTTGCCCATACAGTCGGGATAGCGGAAAGTCTCGTGGGCGACGCAGCATCTGGGGAGGGCGCGCAAACGTGCGTGCGGTGCTCTACATGGCCTGACTGGTTGCAATGCGCCACAATCCGGTCATCCGCGCTTTCTATCTAAAGCTTGTCGCTGCGGGGAAACCGAAGAAAGTGGCCATCGTGGCGTGTATGCGAAAACTGCTCGTAACGATAAACGCAATGATAAAAGCTGACACGCCGTGGAACCCAAAAACAGTCGCGGTTAGTGCGTGAAATCAAGACAGTTGCTGTCCCCGATTGTTCCCGCCGATTGTTCCCCGATTGTTCGTTAAGTTGAAATTCTCTATTGCATTTGACCATCCGGTTTTTCTGGAAAGTACGGGCGTTTTTAGGAAAACAGCCTAAAACGCCCGTAGTGGCTGTGCTTTAGGCTTCCCGCAGTGCGCCTAGAAGCGCAGCATCAAGCCAAGCGACGCCGAGTCCACTTTCGTGTTGTCGAGCCGCTTCCACTCAAGCGTACCTTCGACGCTTGGCGTAAAGGCATAGCGCAATCCCAAGCCGTAAATCGCCTCGGACTTCTTTGCGCTGGTTGACACGATCACGTTGTTAACGCGCACATTCGCCGAGCGATCCGTGCGCGCTGCACCCAGACGTCCGTAGAGGGACAGGCCGTCGATCAGCGCCACACTGGAAACTAGCGAAAGATGTGTCGCCTTCGCTTGCGCATCGCCGGAAATGTTATATAGCGCAAGCGTGCAACCAATCGCGACGGGCGGACACGGAGTTGCACCCAAGCCAGAGATCTTCGCCTTGCCGAAATCGGCAAAACCAAGTTCGACGGCAATACCCTTGGCAAGCTGTGCACCCACCGCTACCCCTGATTGAGTGTCCTTGCGGTCAAAGCTCCCTCCAACGATGCCTACGTCGCGAGACTCGGTACTGTACTTGCTCTGCCCAACATCAGCGGCGATATACCACCGTGTTTCTTTAGCGACCGCACCCGACGAGGCGACTAGAGCGACTAAGCCCACGCCGAGGACTATACTTGCGCGACGGTTAGGTTGATTAGCGAAGAAATGCGTCATTTCGTAGCTCCGAAAAATGTAGTAGCTCAATTTTATACATCATGGCAAAAACGATCACCAGGGTGATCGATTCACGCCCGCTAATGGCCAACAACTGCATTTGGGGCGGCACGACTTAACGCTCGGGTGCGTAAACGGCTTGGCGGGAAGTTGCCCGCTCAGGTACTATCTGCAATGGCTGCCCACCGGTATGTTGAATGCGAATCTACCCAAATGCCCGGAAACGTCCGTCCCTATTGGTATTATTCATAATCAACCGTTGCATCCGTGCATCGCGCGACGGAGGCAGAAATGCGAACGGCTAAAATTCGACCTGTGTTTTCGCTCAAAACGTTCCCATGATTCGCCAACGCACCGTTAAAAACAAAGTCCGCGCGACCGGCGTCGGTGTTCATCTCGGCCATCGAGTTGAGATGATCATCCGGCCGGCACCGCCAAATACAGGAATCGTTTTCCGCCGCACCGACATGGCGGGTGCGCCAACCGTGCGGGCGCATGCGCTTAATGTGAACGACACTCGCATGTCGACGCGCATCGAAGATACCAAAACCGGAGCCCATGTCGCCACCGTTGAACACTTGATGTCGGCCTTCGCGGGACTCGGCATCGACAATGCCTATGTGGATTTGAATGCGGTCGAGGTGCCGATCATGGATGGCAGCGCCGCACCGTTTGTGTTTCTGATGCAAGCGGCCGGCATCGAAGAGCAGGCTCCAGCCAAGAAGTACATTCGTGTGAAGAAGACCATTGAGCTCAAGGATAAAGACAAGCTGGTGCGACTTGAGCCGTTTCATGGGTTTAAGCTGAAGTTCTCGATTGCCTTTGACCACCCGGTGTTTCAGGGGCGGCAGAATGAAGTCGAAGTCGATTTCGCCGAGACGCCGTTTGTGAAAGACGTTGCCCGTGCGCGCACATTCGGTTTCACGCACGAAGTCGAAGCCATGCGGCAGGCGGGCTTGGGGCGCGGCGGCTCATTGGATAATGTGATCGTGATTGACGACTTTCATGTACTCAACCCCGATGGCTTGCGCACCGAGGATGAATTTGTCAAACACAAGGCGCTCGACGCGGTAGGTGATTTGTATATGCTCGGCCACCCGTTGATTGGTGCATTTACCGGCGTGAAATCCGGGCACGCCATGAATAACCAACTGGTGCGCGCGCTGCTGGCGGATGCATCGGCCTATGAGATGGTCACCTTTGATCGCCGGGATGAACTGCCCGGTGCCTTTGTTGTGATGGCGCTCAGCGCGGCGCTAGAGAAGGCCTGACACGATGTTGATCGGGCTTCGATTCTTGTTGTTGTTCGCGGTGATGGGTATTTCAATCACGTTCTTGGGTTATCTATTCACCAAGAACCCGCGTTTTCT
>JBEILF010000041.1:0-17926 GCA_040379385.1 Burkholderiales bacterium
CCGCTTGTTTGACCTGCAATGCCGTGTACTCAGCGACGGGCAAATCGCTCAACACTGCCCCACAGATCGCCGCGCCACGCGCTTGGCCAAGCAGTAGCGTGGACTGCGGGTTAACGTTGACAAACACTTTTTCAACTGCGACGTCTGTCGGAGCGTAGAGTCGGATTACTTCCTGCACTGAATAAAGAATGTTCTTCAGCCGATCCGGTAACTCGCCATCCGGCGACTTGATGCATCCACTCGCCACATAGATGAGCGACGCAGCCGATTTTTCAATCACACCGTAACCAGTCACACGCAGACCAGGATCAAGCCCGAGAATTCTCATGCCGTTAGTTTTGCGTACATGCAGGCATCACCAAGCGTGCCATCGACGCGAACCAAACTTTGTCGCGACACGCCTTCCAACGCAAACCCGGCTCGCTCAGCCACCGCGCAACTTCTGCGATTTGTCGGCTGACTACGAATCTCGAGCCTGCGCGCACCGAGATGCGCGAACGCAAACGCCGCTAAGCCATTCACCGCCTCGGTGCAGTAGCCGCGTCCGCTATAGGGTGTGCCGAGCCAATAACCAATTTCGAACTTCGGGATCGTCCAATCGATATGATGAAAGCCACCCTTTCCGATCAATGCACCACTGGCTTTTTCGAACCACTGAAAATCGAGTTGTTCGCGCGCATCCCACTTTTGTTCCACCGTGTCGAAGTAATTCTTCATGCTGGCCCGCAACGGCTCAGGGTATGCCCACGGCATCCAAAGCGCTAACTCGGCGGCAGAGCGCTCTGCCAAATCATGGCTGGCGTCCAGATCGTCGGCGACTGAGGCTCGCAAAATCAAACGCTGCGTTTCGACTTGCGCCGGAATCACCAACGCTTTGCGCGCCGCCGCATCGGCAAATTGGCGGTCTAACGCCGTCATCAGAGCGGCTCGAATACCACCGCGGTGCCGGTTACCGTCACCATGACCATGCCCTTGCCCGATCCGTGGATCACGTAATTCACCGTCGTACCAATGATGGCGTTTGCCCCGACATGTTCGGCACCTTGCATGGCACCGCGCAGCGCGTTGTCGCGTACACTGGGGATGGCCTTGTGATATGCGTCAGCAAAACCCGGTGCGGGCTTATCCGGCGACGCGGATGCCATTAGCGCGACTTCGGCACTCGCCTCACCGGTGACGATCCCCAGGTACTTGGTGATACGTTTGCCTTCAAGGTTTGAGGTCGTGGTAATTAGGACGGTCACACCAAATCTCCAGTCTATTCAGGCAGGACAAGCGCGGCAGATGTATATACTTCCTGCACGTCGTCCAGCGCCTCAATGGCGTCAATCAACTTCTGCATCTTGACGGCGTCATCGCCGGTAAGCTCGGTTTCGTTCTGCGCCTTCATTGTCACTTCGCCGAATTCAGCTTTGAACCCTGCCTTCTCAAGCGCCGCCTTCACGTTGGAAAACTCATAAGGGCCGGTGATAACTTCAAAGGATCCATCACTATTGGTGATGACGTCTTCCGCCCCCGCTTCCAATGCGGCTTCCATCAACTTTTCCTCGTTGCTACCCGGCGCAAACAACATCGTACCGCAGTGCTTGAACAGGAATGCCACCGAGCCCTCAGTACCAAAATTACCGCCGTACTTGGAGAACGCGTGCCGTACTTCGGCGACTGTCCGCACGCGGTTGTCAGTCATACAATCAACAATGATCGCTGCGCCACCGATGCCGTAACCTTCATAGCGGATTTCTTCATAGTTCACCCCCTCCAGATCACCGGAACCGCGCTTGATGGCGCGCTCAACGGTATCTTTCGGCATATTGTTCTCGTACGCCTTGTCCGTCGCCAAACGCAGGCGCGGATTGGTGCCGGGGTCGCCGCCACCAAGACGTGCAGCAACTGTAATTTCCTTAATCAGGCGCGTAAAAATCTTGCCGCGTTTGGCGTCTTGGCGGCCTTTGCGGTGTTGGATGTTTGCCCATTTACTATGTCCAGCCATGTTCCTGTTTCCTCTCAATTCCCACGGCGAGTCGCTTGCAATCGCTTTGTTGCGGTCGCACCTCGGGCTCGTCGCTACGCGAATCGGGTAGCTTCCTCGCCCTCGGCTTGCCACGCCTAGCGCTTGCGTCGCTTGGTCGCCTTTGCGCTTGGCACCCGCCTGAATCTCCGATTCGATATCGCGCAAATTCCAGTTTGCAATGTTAACATTCACTCACATAGCAGCCCAAGCCAGAGCTATTGAAAGCGCACCATGTCGGAACCCTTGCTGATCGCCAAATCGAGCGACAAATCTCAGACGCCACTGGCTATTCTGCCGAACATGGCGAATCGCCATGGGTTGATCGCCGGGGCGACGGGTACGGGCAAGACAGTCACGCTTCAGGTACTAGCCGAACAGTTTTCAAACGCAGGGGTTCCCGTCTTCATGGCGGATGTCAAGGGCGACCTCACCGGCATTTCGCAGCCGGGCAAACCACATCCAAAAGTTGATGAGCGCCGCAAACAGATGGGCTTGGAATTCACGCCAGCCGCCTGCCCGACAACGGTGTGGGATGTATTTGGCGAACAGGGTCACCCGGTGCGTGCCACCATTTCCGAAATGGGGCCATTGCTGTTGTCACGCATCTTTAATTTGAATGACACCCAAGAAGGCGTCCTTGCGCTTGTCTTTAAGATCGCCGACGACAATGGCCTGTTGCTGCTTGACCTGAAGGATCTCCGTGCAGCGTTATCCTACGTCGGCGAAAACGCCAGTCAATTTACCACTGACTACGGCAATATTTCGCCGGCTTCGGTTGGCGCGATCCAGCGTGGATTGTTGGCGCTTGAACAGCAAGGTGGTAATCAGTTTTTTGGCGAACCCGCGCTAGCACTCGATGACCTCATGCAGACGGACAATGGCAAAGGCGTGATCAACATCCTCGCCGCCGACAAGCTACTCTCCAGTCCTCGCCTGTACTCGACCTTTCTGCTGTGGATGCTCTCAGAGTTGTTTGAAAACCTGCCGGAAGTTGGTGACCGGGACAAGCCAAAACTGGTATTCTTTTTTGACGAAGCGCATCTGCTGTTTAACGAATCGCCGAAGGCGCTGCTGGAAAAGATCGAACAAGTGGTGCGGCTGATTCGCTCAAAAGGGGTCGGCGTGTATTTCGTCACGCAAAACCCGCTCGATGTTCCCGATAGCGTGCTCGGTCAGCTTGGAAATCGCGTACAACACGCACTGCGCGCCTATACACCGAGAGATCAAAAAGCGGTGAAGGCCGCTGCAGAGACATTCCGCGCCAACCCAGCCATCTCAGCGGAGACCGTTATCACGGAACTCGGCGTCGGTGAGGCGCTCGTCTCATTTCTTGACGAAAAAGGGCGCCCAACGATGGTTGAGCGGGCATTCGTCTGCCCCCCCCAATCGCAGATCGGCCCAATCACGCCGGAGCAACGCTCAACACTGCTGCAAACGTCACTGGTGGCTGGTGTCTACGAAATGGTGGTGGATCGGGAGTCAGCGTTTGAAAAACTGCGCGGTCGCCTGGGTGACGTCGGCTCGATATCGCCGTCCGCTGCCGGCGGATTGAGTGACATGCTCGGCAAAGTCGGTCTGCCGGGTATGGGTGGCGGTGGTGGAGGCAGGTCGACCCGCGAAGGTGTAGTTGAGGCCGCTATAAAATCTGCCACGCGAGCGATGGCTTCCGAAGCTGGACGAAGAATAATCCGTGGCGTACTCGGTTCCATTCTTGGCGGACGACGCTAAGGTTTAGTTTTCGAAACAATATTTGGTTGGTCGATTTGATGCGACTTAGGAGATAGCGATGCCAAAACCGGAACCGGGCGAGCGCCGCCGCGCCATCCTGCAGTCACTGGCTGAAATGCTTGAGCAGCCAAAGGGCGAAAAAATCACTACTGCCCTGTTGGCCAAGAAACTCGATGTATCCGAGGCGGCGTTGTACCGCCACTTTGCCTCCAAAGCGCAGATGTTCGAGGGACTCATCGAGTTCATCGAAGAAACCGTGTTTTCTCTGGTGAACAAGATCCAAAATGAGGAGACCGACGGCCTAAAACAGGTGGAGGCCACCGTCGCGATGCTGCTGAACTTCGCGCAAAAAAACATAGGCATGACCCGTGTGCTCATTGGTGATGCACTGGTCAATGAGGATGAGCGCCTGCACGTACGGATGAACCAATTACATGATCGTTTGGAGGCTTCCCTGCGCCAAAGTGCGCGGCTCGCGGCTGCCAATGGCCAGTTGCATGCATCACTAGATCCGAATGCATATGCCAATGCGATCATGTCGTTTGTGATTGGCCGTTGGCATCAATTTGCAAAATCTGGCTACAAGCGATCACCTACAGAAATGTGGCTCGCGCAGTGGCCCGTATTTGCCGGTTAAGCAATCATGTCAATTACGCAAGATCCCGTTGAAGCACAACTTCAAGCATACAACGCCCGCGACATTGAGGCATTCATGGCTTGTTACACCAAAGACTGCGTTATTGAGGACGGGGATGGCACGCGCATCATGGTCGGCAGCGAACAAATGCGCGAACGTTATGTGAACTTGTTTGCAGGATCACCTCATTTGCATTGCGTACTTGTCAGCCGCATTCGCATTGGTGAGCATGTGATGGACGAAGAACGCATTACCGGTCGACTCAGCACAGCGGAAGGCGAAACCCGCCACGCGGTGGCTGTATACAAGCTTCGTGGTGACAAGATCTGCCATGTCCGCTTTTATCGCGACCAGCAAAAATGGAGCTAATGCTTGAGTCAGAGCGCCTTCTCTTAAGCCTGCCCGAAGCCAGACTTGCTTCCGCCGCATTGGACTTCCATTTGCGCAACGCAGATCATTTGGCACCGTGGAGTCCTCCCCGACCCGCCGGGTTTGGCACCCTTGCCTTCTGGAATGAATACGTCGAAAAGTCGCAAATTGCCTTCCTCCAAGGTAGCGCGGTGCGCCTGTGGATGCGTGAGAAGTCCGGTCCGGCACAGATCATCGGCAGTATCGGGTTTTCGCAAATTGTTCGCGGCCCCTTCTGTAACGGTGTACTCGGATACCAAATTGACCAAACTTTTGAAGGCAAGGGCCTCATGTCTGAGGCCCTTCGCCGAGGCATAAACTACATATTTGGCGAACAGAAATTACACCGGATAAACGCGAACTATCGACCGGAAAATGTTCGCAGCGGTAGGCTGCTGGCTCGGCTTGGATTTCATACCGATGGTTTCGCGCCTGGCTACCTGTTTATCGACGGCGACTGGCGAGACCACATACAAACTTCGTTGATCAATGACGCATTTCGACCTGAGTGGCTTATCACCCGCTGACGCGTCGAAGACACCCAAAAAAACAAGCCGCCAAAGGCGGCTTGTTTGCATGACATTGAAAACGGGGAACAACTAAGCCAGCGTATCGGCCCAGATATTTTTTGCCCAAGTCATCGCATACTGCGCCTCGAGTTCGTTCGCCGCGCTGGACACGCCACCCGAACCCGGCACTGTCTTCATCGTCTTGTCCTGCGTATCGTATTTATGCACCGACGCCACATGCACCACCTTGTCGGCGGATACAAACGAATAGCAGGTGTTGTTCAGTGTTGGCGAGGGATTCGGCGCTTCACCGGCAAACAACGCGACAATTGCTGCGGCGCAGGTTTTGCCGTGGTTGTTGGCCATATGAGCAGACTTTGGCATTAACGGCGCAATTTGCAGCGCATCGCCGAGCAAATGCACGCCCGGGACGTTCTTCGACTCGTAGGTCAGCCAGTTGACTTCACACCAGCGTTTGTTGGCGGTGATAAAGGGCTCTGCGATCTTGCCCGCTTTCATTGGCGGCAATGCGTTGAGCACGTCGGCCTTCACCTCGCCAAACTCCAGTTTCGCGACGGAGGCCTTGGTATCAACATCGATCAATTTGGACGCATTGCGATACTCAACGATGCCACCGTACATCTCTGACCAAGTTTTTTTGAAGAGTCCAGCCTTGGACGTGACGTCAGGATTCGCATCCAAAATCAGCACCTTAGACTTGGGCTTGAATTGTTTGAAGTACGCGGCGACCTGGCAGGCACGCTCGTATGGTCCCGGTGGACAACGATATGGCGCTTCCGGAATTGCAATCGCGTAGACACCGCCGTCGGCCATCGACTCAAGTTGCTTGCGCAGCGCTACGGTTTGCGGCCCAGCTTTCCAAGCATGGAAGTAGCGCGCTTGGGCATCGGCGTTATTCAGCCCCGGCAGCGCCTCATACATAAAGTCGATGCCCGGCGAAACAACAACCCGATCATAGGGAAGCGCCTCACCACCCGCGAGTCGGACCACTTTCTTCTCGACATCGATTGCAACAGCTTCGCCGCGCAGCACCTTGATCCCGTACTTCGACTGAAGCGCGGCGTAGCTCATGGTGATGTCTTCAATCTTCTGCGAGCCACCTAGCACCAAGTTGGAGATCGGACACGAGACGAAGTTGGGGTTTCTCTCAACGACCGTGACATCAATACTTGGCTCCCACATCTTGATGTACTTGGCAACGGTCGCACCGCCGTAGCCGCCACCCACCACCACGACTTTTGGTTTGGCGACACCACCAACACTGGCGCAACCGACCATGCCAGTTACTGCCGACAAGCCAGCCGTTGCGCTGGCGACCTTGAGAAAATTACGACGTGTATTTTTCATGTCTGCCCCCTAGCGCTTTTGCGCAGCAAAGTAGTCCGCCATGGCGGCAATTTCGGCATCGGTGTAGCCCTTCGCAATCTGGTGCATCAGGGTGGCTTCGCGTTTGCCTTCTTTGAAGCTCTTCATCTGGATAATGAAGTAGTCGCGATTAAGGCCCGCCAGACCGGCAATCGCACCGCCAGCAGAGACGCCATTGGTTCCATGACAGGATGAACAAGTCGCCGACATCGAACGTACGCCTGTCGGCGTCAGGTTTGATGGCGCGAATGCGGGTGTCGGCGGTGGCGTCGGCGCACTGGGTGCCACCGTTGGCGTGGGTGCGGCAGGTACTGCGGGCGCTTGTGCGAGCGAAGGACCCGCCGCAAGAAGGCTTGTCAATAGCGCGATAGTGGTTCTCATGATTCTCCTCGTTATCTAGGTCTTTTTGTACGGCTCGGCAACGAATCCATGGAAGCCGCGAGGACATCACGGCGTCAGTTTCACTTCCTCCGATACTCTACTTCACAACACGGTGACGCGCAAAACAACCGGCTGGCATCCACCACACGCCCTAGCCTGAATGTTTCATGGGTCGCCGGTTGCTTAGAAGGACGTTGCCTGTGGGCGATTGGCAAACCAATTTGGCTCGTGTCTGTCTTGCTGCGGATGCGGGCTACAGGTTCGCTCGCGGGCGATTGGACGGCAATGTTACGCCTTGCTGCCGCAGCATAGCCCGCTATGCTAAGGTCAGTCAGGCAAAAAATCGCTCCCCCACTCGCCCGCTTTCGAACGCGCCCCCATGAAATGTTCAGGCTAGCCGGGATACAAAAGCAAGCCGGCCTTGGCAAGCAAAACACTCGACTGCGCGTCGGGCGTGATTGTTCAACTGCTCAATTGAACGGCTCAGGACTCGGCCGGCTGAGGCTCTTTTTCCTCGCTGATGTCGAGCTTGACCTTGTCGTCCGACCCGATGTCGATGGTCACGCGACCGCCACTGGCTAGTTTGCCAAACAGCAACTCATCTGCAAGGGCGCGTCGAATCGTATCTTGTATCAAGCGAGACATCGGCCGCGCCCCCATTTGCGGGTCAAACCCATTCTTGGCAAGGTACTTTTTCAAAGCCTCGGTGAAGGTGACATCAACTTTTTTCTCCGATAGCTGTGCTTCCAGCTGCATCAGGAACTTATCTACAACCTGCAAGATGATTTGCTCGTTGAGTGGCGCAAACGAAATGGTGGCATCCAAGCGGTTGCGGAATTCCGGCGTAAACATACGCTTGATTTCCGCCATCTCATCGCCGGCCTTTTTGTCATTGGTGAATCCGATGGAGGTCTTTGACAACTCAGAGGCACCGGCGTTGGTGGTCATGATGATAACGACATTGCGGAAGTCCGCTTTGCGCCCGTTGTTATCGGTAAGCGTACCGTGATCCATTACCTGCAGCAATACATTGTAAATATCCGGATGCGCCTTTTCAATTTCGTCCAGCAGCAGCACGGAGTAAGGCTGTTTGGTAATTGCCTCGGTCATCAGCCCGCCCTGATCGAATCCCACGTAACCCGGTGGCGCACCAATCAAACGCGACACCGCATGGCGCTCCATGTACTCAGACATATCGAAACGAATCAGTTCAACGCCCAAGATAAAGGCGAGCTGTTTTGCAACTTCGGTTTTCCCGACGCCGGTAGGGCCGGAAAACAGGAACGAGCCGATGGGTTTTGTCGTGCTACCGAGCCCGGAACGCGCCATCTTGATGGCTGCCGAAAGCGCTTCAATGGCTTTGTCTTGCCCAAAAACGACTGACTTCAAATCACGCTCAAGCGTCTTCAACGCGTTGCGATCATCGCTAGAGACGTTGCGCGCGGGTATGCGCGCGATCTTGGCAATGATCTCTTCAATCTCACTTTTGCCGATAGTTTTCTTTTGCTTAGATTTTGGCGCAATTCGCTGCGCCGCGCCCGCTTCATCAATCACGTCGATGGCTTTGTCTGGCAGATGCCGGTCATTGATGTATTTCGCGGCAAGTTCAGCCGCAGTTGTCAGCGCCGTTGAGGTGTACTTGACATTGTGATGCGTCTCAAAGCGCGACTTGAGTCCTTTCAATATTTCGATTGTTTCTGATACCGATGGCTCGTTCACATCGATTTTCTGAAAACGGCGTGACAGTGCATGATCTTTTTCAAAGACACCGCGAAACTCTTGGTAGGTTGTCGCACCGATACACTTGAGTTGTCCCGAAGAAAGTGCTGGCTTCAATAAATTCGACGCATCCAATGTCCCGCCGGAGGCTGAACCAGCGCCAATCAAAGTATGTATCTCGTCGATGAAAAGCACGGCGTTGGGATTGTCATGTAACTGCTTCAAGACGGCTTTAAGGCGTTGCTCAAAATCACCTCGATACTTGGTGCCTGCCAATAACGATCCCATGTCCAACGAATAGACCGTCGCCTTTGCCAAGATATCGGGCACTTCTCCATCGACAATACGTTTGGCGAGGCCTTCGGCGATTGCCGTCTTGCCAACGCCCGCCTCACCAACAAGTAATGGATTATTCTTGCGGCGGCGGCAAAGAACTTGAATCACCCGCTCAACTTCATGCTCCCGACCGATCAACGGATCGGTCTTACCGTCAATTGCGCTTTGGTTAAGGTTTTGCGTGAACTGCTCAAGCGCGCCCCCGGCCTGCTCGCCCTCGGCCGCGTCGGCCTCGGCTTCTGGCTTTTCTGCTCCCCGTGGGGCCGCCTTGGAAATGCCGTGCGAAATAAAGTTCACCACGTCGAGCCGCGAAATACCTTGTTGGTGCAAGTAATAAACGGCATGGGAGTCTTTCTCACCGTAAATCGCCACCATCACGTTCGCCCCCATGACTTCTTTTTTTCCAGACGACTGCACGTGCAGAATGGCGCGTTGAATTACGCGCTGAAAACCAAGCGTTGGCTGCGTATTGACCTCGCCGTCACCAGCGACGGTCGGTGTATGTTGTTCGATGAATTCCGACAGACTCTTGCGGAGATCATCAACCTTTGCGGCGCAGGCCTTTAAGACCTCTTGCGCCGAAGGGTTATCCAACAATGCGAGCAGCAGGTGCTCGACCGTGATGAACTCATGGCGCTTATGGCGTGCCTCAACAAACGCAGCGTGTAGGCTCATCTCAAGTTCATGGGCAATCATAGCGTTCCGTCTCTTTCATCATAAACCAGCAAAACCATCTTGCGCGTGATAGCGCCCTACAACCCCGTCTACACAAGCAAATCATGTACCATGATTGCCGTCAATACCAGTTTGGGGCAACTGACGGATTTTCTATACCCCGAAATCACGGAACATTCACCTACACTTCTTCCATTCCGCACCTTAGCGGGTGCTCAAATTGGCGGGCGTGGTCCATCACTTGATCAACTTTCATGGCAGCCACGTCGCGTGGGAAGATTCCGCAAACGCCACGCCCCTCAGTGTGCACCTTGAGCATGATCTGCGTTGCTCGCTCATGCGTATGGCCAAATACGCGCCTCAGTATATCGACCACAAACTCCATCGGCGTGTAGTCGTCGTTGTACATCAGGACCTGCCACATTGAAGGAGGCTTCGTTTTCGCCGGCTTTTCCTGCAACGCCGTATTGCCCTTATCTGAGCGCCCTGGCCCAGCTCCGTGCTTATTTGCCATCGATCATCAATAACTGGAAAAATGATTGTTCATAGCTCAATGATAGAGATAATTTGCTAAAGTTTTCAAGTAACGGCACCGACTGACTACTGACTGCTATCTTCGCCGATTTCCGCGCTTTTGTAAGAATGCAACGGTCTGTTGCAAAAAAGTAGACAAGTGCTTGACTAAATTGGCGGTGATCGGTAAAAGGCAAGCTTGGAGTTTAGCTTTAAGGTTTTCTGCATTTGCATCTAGCGGTTGCGGGCCTTGAAAAGCGATATTTTTCCGGGTCCTCCATCCCGTCTTTTCAATAAGGATGCATTTGTATGGCAACAGGTACAGTTAAGTGGTTCAACGACGCTAAAGGCTTCGGCTTCATTACACCGGACGACGGTAGCGAAGATCTTTTCGCGCACTTCTCCGCAATTCAAATGAACGGCTTTAAGACCCTTAAAGAAGGTCAAAAAGTGTCGTTTGAGGTGACACAAGGCCCCAAGGGTAAACAAGCCTCAAACATCAACAATGCCTAGACTCATCTAAGTAGTTGAACATCACAATAACCCCCCGCAGTTCCTGCGGGGGGTTTTGTTTTGCAGCGTAGTCTTCTCGTATACATGCTTATCGCGTTTAACAAGCCATATGGCGTGGTTTGCCAGTTCAGCCCGGTCGGCAACAAGCGGACGCTTAAACAATACATTAATGTCCCCGGCGTCTATCCGGCCGGGCGCCTCGATACCGACAGTGAAGGTTTGTTACTGTTAACGGACGACGGGCACCTCCAGGCCCATATCACCGACCCGAGAAATCACGTCGGCAAGGTCTATTGGGTGGAAGTGGAGGGTGAGGTTACTGCCGAGCATCTAGACCGACTCAGGTCACCACTAAATCTTGGCGATTTTATCGCCGCGCCCGCATTGTCAGCGCGGGTGCTGAGCCCTCCCTCAATATGGCAGCGCGTTCCACCCGTTCGATTTCGTGCGACGATCCCGACCACATGGATCGAACTTAGCATTGCAGAGGGCAAAAACCGCCAAGTTCGGCGCATGACCGCCAAAGTCGGTTTACCCACACTAAGGCTCGTTCGGATGAATATCGGCGGTATCAGCCTTCAGGACCTAGGAATTGCCCCAGCGAGGTGGGTTGAGCTGGCCGAAACCACCCTTTTCCCATCGCCAAACCCAAAAAATTGCCAAAACAGGCCGAAAAACCCAAAAATTGAATGACTTAACGAAAAAAATTCGCAGAAATTGTTTCAATTTATTGTCAACCAGCTAAAATCTTCGGCGTTAATCCCGTGACAGGCAAAAGGACCAGAGCCCTGAAAGCAAGTTCCCAGTATCTGTCGTTAACGTTAACTACACTCACTCACAAATAGGATCTAACATGAAAAAATTGTCCGCAATTGTTGCTGCTCTCTTCGCTGCTGTCGCTTTGAACGCTGCTGCTCAAGCTCCTGCTGCTGCTCCTGCAAAAGCTGCCGAGCCAGCTAAAGCTGCTGCTCCTGCAAAAGCTGAAGAAAAGAAAGAAGAAAAGAAAGCAGAAAAGAAAGCAGAAGCTAAGAAAGAAGAAAAGAAAGCAGAAGCTAAGAAAGAAGACGCTCCTGCCAAGAAGTAATTTGGTGCGGGCCGAGCGCTCGCTCAATACTGGTAAGAAAGGGCGAGACTTAGTCTCGCCCTTTTCTTTTCTGGTCGACTGTCGCTTCTTAAGTGGGTGACGACGCATGGCACCGCAGACGTATTGCACTCGCAGCGTTTCCTAGAACGACCCCTCAAAAATGATCATATGTCACGCAAGCGCATCGTTGTAGGCCTGTCCGGCGGAGTAGATTCCGCCGTTGCTGCGCTTCTGCTCAAGCGGCAGGAATATGATGTCGTTGGCCTATTCATGAAAAACTGGGAGGACGACGATAGCGATGAGCACTGCTCGACGAGGCAAGACTTTATTGACGCGGCCGCTGTTGCAGACGTCATCGGCATTGAGTTTGAAGCGGTAAATTTTGCGGCTGAGTACAAGGAAAGGGTGTTCGCATCTTTCTTGCATGAATACAGCGCCGGTCGTACGCCAAACCCCGACGTGCTGTGCAATGCCGAGATCAAGTTCAAGGCATTTTTGGATCACGCCATCCGCATGGGTGCCAATCAAATTGCCACCGGGCACTACGCGCGGGTGCGCCAAGTCAATGGCGAGTTTCAGCTGCTGCGCGGGCTCGATGCCGGCAAGGACCAGAGTTACTTTTTGCACCGCTTGTCGCAAGCACAGATTTCAAAAACAATCTTCCCCGTCGGCGAACTACAGAAACGGGAGGTTCGCGAAATTGCAAGGCAAGCCAATTTACCGAATCACGCAAAAAAAGATTCCACCGGGATTTGTTTTATCGGCGAGCGACCGTTTCGCGAGTTCTTGGAGCGTTACTTGCCGCGACAGCCCGGGCCGATGCTGACCCCGGAAGGCGTTCATGTCGGAGAACATCAGGGGTTGATGTACTACACCATTGGTCAACGCCGGGGCCTAGGTATTGGTGGTACCAAGTCTGGCGAGGGAACACCCTGGTTCGTTATGAACAAGAAGCTCGATACCAACACACTCATCGTCGGACAGGGGCACGATCACCCGATGTTGTTCAAGCCTACATTGCACGCAGCCGACGCGTCATGGATTTCAGGAAGTGCTCCTGCCATTGAAGGTCTGTACGGTGCCAAAACTCGTTACCGTCAGACCGACGCACCGTGCCGCGTCGTTCAAGTCGAAAGCAGTAAGTTCGCTCTTGAGTTTGAGTCTCCGCAATGGGCGATTACCCCGGGCCAATCCGCTGTTTTGTATTCCGGCGATCTGTGTCTAGGCGGCGGAATCATCAACTAGGCACGGAGACCAAGCCACATTTCTAATGTGTTCTTCCACACCTGCCGGAACAACCTGAAAGCGCTTTTCCAGCAGGGCTGGCGTATCACCGATCCCGCCTTTCCGCGGTGATTTACCCCAATAGTTGGACGTACCGAGAGCGAACGCCGACCAACGTCACCACTTGCAACCACTTCCCTTTGCGGCGTCACGGAGCAATGGCACCACCACCAACAGCCCAAGGTCTGAGTAGACTTCTTTACAGTCGGGCCGCTTGAGCGCCTTGTCAAAAAGTTTCTCCATGTCCTGCTTTTGCGCTTCCTTCGCCATCATCGGCAATGGCAACAGGGCACGTGAGTCGGCACCATCCCTTGCAACGTCACGCGCTTGCCGACGCAACTGATCCAGATCCAACTTTGGCGGGTTGACCGATGGCCCTGAAAGAGTTGATGCCAACGGCGGGGGCGACGGTGGTAACGGTAAAGGCAAAGGTGGGTTCAACAACACGGATGCGCAAGCAGCCGTCGCTGGCGGTGGCGAAGTGGTCGCACTTGAGCCGCCCAATTTTGGCCAAGCCATATTTGGCGCAGGGTCAGCCAAAAATTCACGCGGGCCAGCGACCGAGGATGCCGAGCGCACGGGAGCAACGTTGACGGGGTGTGGATAATAGGTCTCACACGCTTTTGTTACCGAACGAAACAGCCAACCAAATGTGCAGCAAAGCCAAGAGCAAGGCGAACCGCCACATGGATGGCCGTTCCAGTGGCAGCGGACGATAGACACATTTTGCTTGGTTGGCGCGGAACATCGATATTGGGTCCAGCGAAAATAAGGGACTACAGCGTTGACGACTCGCGACAAGATGCTAAGGCCCAATCTCAACACCACATCGACGCTGGGCGGCGATTTGGCCAGAGCACACGTTGCTGATTCGGGCAGATCACGCCCCAGTCGCGTTAGAAGTGTCACAATACGATAACTAACTTCAATTGTGACCGAACATGCTCGACAAGTTGCTCAAGAAACGCACTCCCACGCCAAATGCCGTTGTGACCGGTGCCAAGCCTGCGAAGGCGAAAAACAACACCAAGCCGACGAGTAAGCAAATTGACGCGATCGGCGAGGAAGAGTGGCGAAATCGCCTCGCAACGGCGGCAGATAACGATGATGAACTGCTAGCAATTGCCAAACAAACCGTCTCACTCACCATCAAGCAGGCTGCGATCAACGCGATGACGACCGAAGCCGGACTAAAAGCCGCCGAACGCGAATTTCGCAGCCATGACCGCCGCATTTATCGCGAGGCAAAGCTGCGTTATGAAGGCAAAGTGACCGAACGCCTCGCACGCGCGGAAGCCGCCAATTTAATCGCCCAGTGCAACCAATTGCTGCTGAGTGATCCCATTGCCGCCAACCGATTCGTCGATATCGACCGAGCATGGCAGAGGCTCGATTCCGCGCGACTCACCGCAAACATGATCAATGAGTACCGGGGTGTTTCCGCGCAGTTAACCTCGAAGCTGCGCGCCAGAGGCGACCAACAGCTTTCCTTCAAACGTTGGCGAAACGACGCGGAACGCGCACACCAAGAGCTCACCGAAGGCTGCCTCGCGGTTGCCCAATCTGGTATGGACCGCGACAAACTCGCCAAACTTTATGACCATATCGAATCACTACGCGGCCAGGGTGCCCTGCTACCCTCAGCGGAGACACCGCGTCTCGAAGCCCAACAACGCGAAATCGACTACATGCAAGCGCAGTTGGACTCGGCATTGCAACTCGCGAGGGCATTGGATGCCAGACTGACCTTTCTCGACAAACTGATTGCTGACATCGCCCTAGAGACCCGGCAGTCGGCGGCGAGTGACGACGGTAGCGTCAACGCGCGTTGGCAGATGCTGCCCATCGCCAATGATGCACGTGTGGCGAAGACCCTCAATGACCGCTTCGAGGCCTACCGTCGAACAGAATCTGCCGCACGACACGCCACAATCAATGCCGCGTCTGCCGCAGATGCAGAAGCAACTGCGGCCACCATAAAAGCCGAACGCGCCGCATTTGAAACCCTGCTCGAAAAAGCGGAAACCAAATTGGCCGCAGGCCAGATCATCGAATCGACCGCCGCATTAGCAGCGCTCGATCTTCAGTTGAAGAAACATAAGATGCCACCCGAGTTATTGAATCGCGTGGAGCGCGTGCGTGCGGAAGTCGCCCGGCTGAAGGGCTGGCAACACTGGGGGGGCGGACGAGTCCGGGAGGACTTGGTGGTCGAAGCAGAAGCACTCAGCAAAGCCATCACCGACATTAAACTCAATATCAAGGCGCATGCAAACGCAATCGAACAGTTGCGTGAGCGTTGGAAAGAACTCGATAAACTCGGCGGTGCCACCAATCGTGACCTTTGGCTGCGCTTTGATGGGGCGTTAAAACACGCCTATCTACCCGTCGATGCACAGCTTGCCAAGCTAAAGGCGATGCGCCGAGAAAATCTTCAGGTGCGTCACGCACTGATTACCAAGCTGGCAGAAGAAGCCACCGCAGTCATGGCGGCGGTGCCAGCGGATTGGCGCGCCGCAACACGGGCGCTCGACCACTTCCAGACGGAATGGCGAAAGCTGGGCCCGGTTGAACATACGGTCCCGCACAAGGCGCAGAAAGTATTGCTGGAAAAAATGCAGATAACCCAGGCAATGCTGGAAACACCACTTGCAGAAGCACGGCGTATCGAAGCCGCCCAGCGGGAAAAACTCGTCGAGCGAGCCAAAGCGCTGGCTGCTGATAGCAGCCAGCGCGATACCGTCGCCAGGGTTCGCGCGTTGCAAGCAGAGTGGCAGCAACACGCAAGGTCGTTACCATTAGCGCGCCAACAGGAAAACCGCCTGTGGGCCGACTTCAAAGCCGCGACCGACGCCGTTTTCACGGCACGCGATGCGATCAGCGCCGCGCGTGAACAAGAGTTCAAAGTACACCTGGACGTACGCGAGAAATTGATTGCGACCCTGCTGGCGTTGGGCGACGATACACCACCGGCGGAGGTACGCAAGACTATCAGCGAAGTTGACACCGCATGGCGTAGAGCGGGCGAGGCACCACGAAACATCGCCGCAAAAATCGATGCCAAGTTTCGCACCGCACGCGACCGCGCTCGCGACCTGGTCGTGGGCAGCGCCAGACGCTCATGGTCGAAAGTGTGTGACGCGCTCGACGCCAAAATCGCGCTTTGTGTGGCCGTTGAATCCGGAAGTGTCGGCGATATTGATGAGGATTGGTCTGCACTAGCCACACTGCCGGTCGCGTGGGAAGCTGCACTCGCCGCACGTCGGGCGGCAACACCAATAGAGGCTGACGTCGCATCATCGCTGCTCAATCTCGAAGCAGCACTTGACTTGCCCTCCCCACCGGCATTTCAAGCCGCACGCCAGCAAATGAAGTTATTGGCAATGAAACGAGCCATCGAAGCCCGTCAGGCGGTAGTTATATCTCCGGCAGACATTGAGCGCTGGGTGGCCGAGGCCATCGGCGCACCGTTGGCAGACGCCGCCGCCAACACCCGACTCCGTGCGATCCTCAATGGCCTGCGTTCGCGTCCGCTTTAAGCTGCCGACTTGCGCGTGAGGCGGCAGTGAAGCGCAGTTTTCGCCACAACGAATCCGTTGGCCTGCGATGCGCTGAATCGTCGCTTGCGCTTGGCCGCAGTTTGCTGCTGGCGGTAGCTACATCGTTCGCCGCGAGCTGCGCACAAACCCCAACTACGGTCGTTATTCCATCGGCACCACCGGTAGTCACCGCGCCGGTGATGGCGACGGCGACCGGCTTAGTAAACACAACCGAACTACTCCCCTACCAAATCGAACGCTTTAGCGTACCCGGACCGATGGCAGGCGTCATTGCTCGCATCAATTTGCGCGACCCGGCCATTTCGACCAAGGTGGTGCTCGCCGATGATCGCGACCCCGACGGCGACGGGCCGTGTGTCGGGCAATTGGAAGCGCCGAGTGCCGTCGCACGCAAACATGACTTTGTCATCACCCTCAATGCCAGTTTTTTTGCAGCGCCGATCAGCAAAGACGTGATGGGCAAGAAAGTCCGCTACTTTGTCGGCAATTGCAGCATGCCGGTAGGCTGGCACGTTTCAGTCGGCAAAATAATCACCAGGCCGAGCGATCACAAACTGCGGGCAACATTGCTGATTGGCGACGATGGTAATGTCAGCATTCGTGACTATGTGACGGAGATTCCCCCCGGCACACGCTACGCGGTGAGCGGCAATGCGCTGGTGCTCAAAGCTGGCCAACCGACTTCCTTCGATGAAAACGGTACCCGGCATCCGCGCAGCGTTGCTGGCGTGAGTGCCGACGGCAATACACTTTGGCTGGTTGCCGTCGACGGCCGGCAGGAGAGCAGCCGTGGTGCCAGTATGAAAGAGCTCGGTGAGTTGATGCGCAAGCTGGGTGCTTATGACGCACTCAATCTTGACGGCGGCGGTAGCACCGCAATGGTCATCAAGGATTTACGAACCGGCACATTTGGCGTCGCCAATTCAACTTCTGAGATGTCTACCGAAGGTTTTCCGGTAAGGATGGAACGGCCGGTTGCAGACGTCATCGGCATTTCGCTCAGCCCGACGAAAAAATGACAAACCCTAATAAAGACGGGCATCTTCAGACACTATTGCTTGAATACGTCTGTCTTTATTAGGGTTTCAAAACTCAATCGCATACACAACCAGTTCTTCCGCATCATCATGAAGCCGCGTAGCGCGCTCAAACTTCATACCGATTTTTTTCATCAGTGCGATCGAA